>DASVHB010000433.1:0-7290 GCA_036379195.1 Pirellulales bacterium | reverse complement strand
TTTCCGCAGGCCGATCCGCATGGCGATCCGATTCCCCGGGCCGATGGTTCGCTGGAGACGCCGGCCAGCCGCACGTTGGCCGAATGCCCGGTGGGATTTCAGTTTTGCCTGGCGCGGGTCGTCGACCAGTCGCCCGAGTTTTTGCGTTTTCTCACCGAGACCGGCCTGCCGCTGGGCGCGCGGGGCGAAGTGATCGCCAGTTCGGCGGCGGGCGGAGTGCTTACCGTGGCGGTCGACGGCCGGCAGACCAGTCTGGGGCGCGAGGCCGCCGAAAAAATTCTGGTGACCTCATCATGAAGCGATCGACCATTTGACGCGCGCCGGTCGTGCGTCTACAAATACTACCAGCGGCGACCGATGAGGGGCCCTCGCAATGGGGACCTGCGAACCTGGTCAGGGGAGAAATCCAGCAGCCATAAGCAGTCAGCCCTTTGTGCGGCGGGCCTCTCATCGGCCGCCGCCAATATACCTGCAAAGTGGCCGCGGCACTCCGTGACGGGGATTGTGGTCGCCGCAGGCGACCACCACTCGGGAAGTTCTCCGCCACGCGGGATGTAAGGGTGGGCTCCTACTGGCCGCATCGCTATACGCCTAAATGCCGCGCGGTCGCCAACGGCGACCGTCTCTCTCGGCCACGGAGTGTCGGAGCTACTTAAGTGCGCTCGAAGGCCAGCGGCTGCTCGGCGCGGGGATCGCGAATGCGAATCGAAACTTTGCCGGCCAACAGGTCGTCGAGCAAGTGGCCGACCACCTCGGCCCGCCACCCCTGAGCCAACACCGGCGGCTCGCCGCCCGCGGAATTCCACTCTCCCAATTGATAGGCCACCAGCTCGCGCACGTCGTTGGGTGTGCCCACCAGGCTGGGCGCCACCTCGGCCGCGCGGCAGATGCTGCTCAACGCAGACGAGAGAAACTGCCCCAGCATGGTCAACTGCGGGCTGGCGTCGCGGCGAATGGTTTCGGGACAGGCGTCGTCGGGCACTTCCAACGCTCGCGCAATCGCCTCGCACATGGCCGGCAAGTGCCGCTGCAAGTCGCCCCGTTCGAGGCCGCGCACTGCGCGGATTTGCTTGGCGTCGGCGCTGCGTCGCTTGGCCAGCTCGACGATCAGATCGTCGCGCAGCACACGCCGCGTGGGGCAATCGCGGCGGGCCGCCTCTTGCTCGCGCCATTGCCATAGCTCGCGCACAATCGCCTGGCTGCGGCCAGACAGGCTTGAGCTGCCGGCTACTTTTCGCCAACGCTCGCGGTTGTGCATGCCGGCCACCTCGGCCTGAAAATCGGCCATCTCGGTCTCGAACCACGCGATGCGGCCCAGTTCTTCGAGCCGGCCACGCAGCTTGTCGCGCAGGGAGGGCAAGTGCCGCACGTCCTCCAGGGCATAGTCAATCTGCCGGTCGCTGAGCGGACGCCGCCGCCAGTCGGTGCGCGTTTCTCCCTTGCGTGGCGTGCGGCCCAGCAGCCGCGAAATCAAATTGCCATAGCCGGCGGGAAATTCCATGCCGATGAAACCCGCCGCAATCTGCACGTCGAACAACCGGGCAGGTGGACGCCCCGTCGCGGAGAGCGAAAACACCAACTCTTCGCGCCCCGCGTGGACGATCGTCTCATGATCTCCTTCGGCCAGCGTTTGCCAGAAAGGCGCCAGGTCGCGGACCGCCAAAGGATCGATCGCGGCCAGGTAATCATCCACCGCCACCTGCACCAGGCAAAGCTGCGGACGATACGTGTGCTCCGAGACAAATTCAGTATCGAATGCAATCCAGGGCGCGTCCGACAAGCGGCGACACAACTCGACCAACTCTCGTTCGGTGGTGATGATCATAGGAAAAACACCCAGGTCACCAGGCCGAAGAGCGGAATCAGGAATAATCCGCTGTAGACCATATAGCCGAAGAAGCTCGGCATCCGCACGCCCGACTTCTCGGCGATGGTTTTGACCATGAAATTCGGTCCATTGCCGATGTAGGTGTTGGCGCCCATGAAGACGGCCCCCAGGCTAATGGCGGCCAGCAGCGTCGAGGGAACCCCGGCGACGAACGACGGGTCATGTTGTTCTTGCACCAGCGCGCGGGCAGTTTCAAAAAACACCAGGTAGGTGGGGGCGTTGTCGAGCACCGACGAAAGCGCGCCGGTAACCCAAAAAAAACGCGGGGCGGTGTTGATGCCCAGCGAGGGGCCTTGCTCGTGCAAAATCTGCAAGGCCGGCTGCATACAGAGGAAGATGCCGATAAACAGCGCGGCCACCTCGATGATGGCGCCATAATTGAAGTGGTTTCCCTGTCGCACCGACTCGGGGCCCGCCCACAGCGACACGCCCACCAGCGCGAGCAGCACGACCTCGCGCAGATAGAGCCACGAGTGCCAGCCAGTGCCGGGCACCGGCTTGGTCGGGTCGAGCAAGGCCACCGCCAGCACCACGCCCAGCAGCAACAGCACGTTGGGCCAGATGCCGCCGAATCGCAGCCGATGGACGCGCGTCTCGTCAACCCGCACATCGCGGCGCTCTTCCTGCGGATAGAAACGCAAACGGTCTAAGACGTAATAGATCGTCAACAGCAAAGCGTTGACCAGCAGCCACTCGCGCCACAGAGACACCGTCCAGAGAAACGGCACTCCCTGCAGATAGCCGAGAAACAGCGGTGGATCGCCCAGAGGCAACAGGCAGCCGCCGCAATTGCACACCACAAAGATAAAGAACACCACGGTGTGCGAGACGTAGCGACGCTCGCGGTTGGTCTCTAGCAGCGGCCGGATCAAAAGCATGGCGGCTCCGGTGGTGCCGATGAAACTGGCCAGCACGCCGCCAATGCCGAGAAACGCCGCGTTGACGCTCGGTCGGGCGGGCAGGTCGCCCTCGATGCGGATGCCGCCGCTGATCGTGTAGAGACTGAACAGCAACACAATGAACGGAATGAAATCCTGAAAGATGGCATTGGCGATCACCGCGGCGGGCAGCGACCACGAGATGCCGCCCTCGCCGCGCTCGATCAGCGCGTGTCCCAAAAAATGCCGATCGATCGCCGAGCGATGCACGAAGGCGTAGTACAGCAACGTGAGCAGGCCCAGCCCCGCCGCCACCAAAAACTTGTTGCGATTTTGCTCCCACCAATGTTCGGTGCGGTGGCTGAGCGGCAAAATGGCAATGGCCGCCAGCAGCGAGACGAATGGAAGCACCATCCAGTAGGGCGGCGGAGAGTGCACCGGCGCGGCGTCGGGCGGTTCGGCCGGGTCGGCTGCCGCGGCGTCGTGTGGCGAGCCGGCCTTCTCGGCCGCCAGAACGAGCGCAGTTCCCTTTTGCGGCAAATTGAAAACAGCCGCTGCGGCGTATGCCACAACGATCAGGGCGATAGCCGCCAGCACGAATCGGGACGAGGCATGCGAGTCGGGATGGTCGTCGGACGGCATCGATCGTGTTGGAAACCTGTGCGTTCGGAACGCCCTGGTGGCTCCGGGCGCCCAGATGACTCCGCGCGCCCAGATGACTCCGCGCGTTGTGCCCGGCGGTTTACGGCTTCGGTTCGAATCGGCCGGCCACAAGGGCCGGGGCTCCCTCGTGAATGCGGCGGTCGATTATACACGATGATGCGCCCGCTAAAACCTCCAACTCCACTGCGAGTAATAAAAATCGGCATTGCCGCTGACGCCGGGCGGATTGGTGGCTTTCACAAAACTGCCGGCGAAAAAGTGCGAATAGCCAATCAAAATGTCGGCCCGCGGATTCACCAGAATCTGGACCAGAAAATCGACTTCTTGCCCGACATACGTGCCCGCCGCGCCGGTGGGCGAGATGCGAATCGGGTTGCCCGACGCGTTGTACAGCGCGTCGCGGGCACGATCGAGATAAAACAGGTGATACCAGGCCGAGAAGTTCACGTTTTCGTCCGGTGAAAACGTCAGCACGCCGTTCAGATCGCGAATGTTCTGCCGCCCCACCAGGTCCATGAAGCCAAAGTAGCGGTGTCCCCAGGGAAACAGTTGGTTGAAGGTGCCGTGGCGGCCGTTGGCCGGATCGGCGTCGCCCGAGGCCCAATCGTAATAGACCCAGGCCTGCGGCTTTCCCTTGACCTTGGCAAGCTCGTAGCCCAGGCCGGCCACGGCCATGCCCGCCGACTGCGTGCCGGCGCCCCACAAACCAAACTGATAAGCCCCTTCGAACTCATAGAGGAAGTTTTGTTGCCTTCCCATCCAGCGGGCGCCGAAGGTTTGCAGATTGCTATCGACCGGAAAGGCCGGCGAGAGCGGCGCGCCGTAGGTATCGAGACCCAGATAATAAAAATCGACCTTTTGCTTCTCAAAACCTTTGTAGGTGCTGTACGCGCCGTAAAAGTTCTGCGTGGTGTCGAGCCGGTCGCGCCGCGCGAAGGCATTCGGCAAAATGCCAAACGCCACGGGCCGCACCCAGAACCCATCGATCTTCCAGTCTTTGCCGCGCCAGAACAGCTTCGCCCCATCGAAGGTGCGCAGCACGTTGTTCCAGATGGCCGGCGAAACCAGCCGTTCATTGCCGAAGGCCAGCTCTTGCCGCCCGACGCGGCCCCACAGCTCGCCGCGATCGCTGTCGTACAGCCGGCCATCGGCAAACAGGTTGAGCGCCTCGATGCCGTTCTCTTCGGTCGGCAGCGGTGTATGGCGCTGGAACGACGTGGCCGAATCGAGCGCCTCGCCATAGAGCCGAATGCGCTCGCCGAGCTTCAGGTTGCCGTAAAACCGTGTGCGTTGCAGCAGAAAGTCGTCGCTCGTGCCGCTCAGATTGCGCCCGCGCAGGTTGTTTTCGTGCTGATCGCGCAAGCGGTATTCGCCGCCAAAGTCGAACAGGCTGCGCCGGCCGATGGGCACCTGTTTGAAATAATCGCCGAAGTAAAACTCACGATTGTTCGGGTCGTTCAGATAACGAAAGTCGTTGTTGTAGTAAAACCGCTTGTAGGCCTGAAAAGCCGGCCGTTGTTCGGCGGGCGTGATGCGCTGCGGCAGCTCGGCTTCTTCTTGCACTTCTTCGGGTCCGCCGGGCGATTCGTCCGCGGCGCCGCCCGACCCGCCCGCCGTTTCGCTGGAACGACCGCGCTGCGCGGCGTTCCGTGGATTTCGGAATCGGGGTGGAATCGGCCATCGCGTAACGACGCCGGCGTTCTTGGCAGGCGCGGCTTGGCGCTGCGACCTAGGCCGACTTGCCTGATGAGCGGTTGCCGACTGCGCTGGCTTGCGACGCGGAAGCGCGGCGCGTTCTACTCGCACCCGTGCGTCGGTTGTTGCGGTCAGATGCGCAGTCTGTTCCGACCCAGCCTCGTCTGGCACAAAGTGTACCGCGTTGCCGCCCGCGACCGATTCGGTGGGCGCCGCCTCGCCCGCGGCGACAATCATCAACAACGGCAAGACGTACGCAAACAAGTTTGTTGCCACCGGGCCAGGGGGCGGCCTCGCACACCAGCGAATCATGCCATCAATATCGGCACAATCGGATTAAGCGGCCATCGGCCTCGCGCGCAAGCCCTACAACCGACAAAGTCAACCCAATTGTCCACTCCGCGGTTACCGGTGTCCGCGCCCGGAAGCCCAACGTTTTACGTGTCGGGCTTCCCAGCCGACGCGCTAAATAGACTTGCACGATCATGGGAAACCAACAATCTGTAGGGAACGCCCTCTGTGGCGTTCCGCATTCCCATGATTGTGCAAGGTCATTTAGCTGCGGTAATCGGCGTGGCAACTGCTGCACGCCTTGTTCAACTGCCCGGCGGCAGTCTGAGCGCGCTCGAAACTGTCGGCCTTGATCGCCTCGACAATTTCGACGGCCTGCTTCTCCAGTTCCTTGGCAAAACGCTGATAGCCCTCGTCGTCGGCGAACTCGTAGCTTTCGTCCTGAATGAGATGGGCGATCACGGCCACAAGCTGGGCCTCGTTGGCCAGCGCCTGGCGGTTTTTAGAAAACTCGCCCTTGTCGGCCGTCCAGGCCTTAATGCGCGGGTCAAAACCCTCTTTGCCCATCCGCGTCATCAGCGGCGGGCGGTTGGCCACGTCGGACCATTTGACGTCGGGATCGGGCTTGGGCAGCTCGATCTTGCCGCCGCCGACCAACTGCGCCAGGTCTTCGCTGCGCTGCTTCGCCTCTTTGAACGAGTTGTCGGTGCCGACTTTGCAGTTCACGCCCGCCCGCTTGAACAGATCGCGCAGGGCCAGCGCGTCGCGCTTCCAGCTCGAACGCACATCGCCGTCGTACTGGGCGATGACGCCAAACAGCATGGCCAGTTCGGTGAAATAGACGCGGTCTTTGTGGTTGCCGCCCCCCTTGAACTCGCTGGGCGTCTTGGTCGCCTCGGCAACCGGGCTGAGCTGCGCCTTGATTTCATCTTCGATGGCCGAGCCGGCGATCAGCTTGCTCCAGGCAAACCCGCCCGCGCCGCCCGCCGGGTCTGCCTCGGTGTCGCCCCCGGCGTCAGGCGAGCTCGACGCATTGCCAGCCGCCGCCGTCGCTCCGCCGGGCTGTCCGGGACCGAGCTTGGCGCGTGCGTCGGGAAAAAATGTCTCGATGGTTTCCTGGTCGAATTTGGGCGGAGGCGCCGTCTTGAACAGTCGCTTGCCGGTTGCCGCCCGATGGATCGCTGGGGCGGCGTGCAGCAGTGCCGAAACGCCGAGTAAAAGCACGATGGCCGCCGCGAGTCGTTTGTAATTGCGTTTTGAGTTTGGTTCCATGTCTGTTCCGCAAAGATGCCGCCGGCTTGCCCGGTGGAGTTTTCACGCTGGCCTTCTACAGATGGCATGGCAGTCTTCCACGCTTGGGTGAAACGAATCACCGTCTCCTGGGCACCTCACATCCTAGACGGTCAGCCGCTCGGGCGGCAATTGGCGCCCGGCCACCGAAATCGACGCAAGTCGTTTTTCCGCGCCGCACGGCCCACGGCTGTTGCAAATTTGCAACGCCCGTGAAAATCCGAGAAATCGCGGCAGTCGCCCTTCTGTAGCGGGGGATTCAGGCGATTCCAGATTTCGGCACTTACGGCGACAATGCCAGCAGCCCCAAAGGGGCGCCATTCCACAGCCCAGGCGTGAGCCGGCTTCAGCCGGCTTGGCGTGGTCTGCCACCAGCTAAAGAGATCGTCCTGCTTTTTTTTGGGCTTTTCGCACGTTTCCGACCCCGTAGGGGTCAAACTCCAAAGCCCAGGGCGCAGCCCTCGTTGTTCTACACATCTTTTCGTGTATTTCCCGATGAACTTGGTGTTGACAGAAATGGGCGATTGGCAGGTCGGTTTCCAGGCTGCCCATGCGGGCTTAGGAAACATGACCTGCGAAACTGCC
>DASVHB010000432.1:0-3554 GCA_036379195.1 Pirellulales bacterium | reverse complement strand
CGAGTCGTCCCAGCAAAAAAAAGTCATGATAGGCGCCGGGCAACGCCACCAGGTCCAGACCTTGTTGCCACGGAATGTTTTCCAGCAAGAACTGCTTGCCGCACTGCCAAGAGCTGACGTACTGGCTCATGGGATCGGCATCGAGCCGGGCCGATGTGGCCAGCAGCGGCAGCGCGGCCAGCACGCTGGGCAAGACGGGCACGCCGGTGGCCAAATGAAAATCGCCGGTCTTGAGAATGGCCAGTCCATGCGGCAACGCCTGATATTCGTCGACCGTGACCGATTTTTGTACGGACGAGCCGGCGGCAAGCGCGAAGCATACAAGCAGCAGCAATGCCAGCGAGACGCAACCTCGCCAGCCCGTGGCAAGGCGCACAAAACGGTCATTCTCCATGAATCGCGGCGAACAATTGCCAGCCGATAATGCCGCCGACGAGCGGCCCGACGATAAACACCCACAAGATCTCCAGGGCCGGGCCGCCCTCGAACACCGCGGGACCAAAACTGCGGGCCGGATTCAGCGAGGCGTCGCCCAATTGCGCCCCGACCAGGTGCGCTACGGTCAAAAACCCGCCGATCGCCCAGGCCTCGAAGCCGCGAATCGCGTCGCGCCGCGTCGTCGAAAAGATCGTCAGCAAGAAAAGCGAGGTCATCACCAGCTCAAAGCCAAACAGCGACCAGAGATTCATTTCTTTGGCGTTCCCATTGGCGCCCAGATGCTGTTCGGCGAGCGTGTAGCCCGGCACTCCTTTTAGCAACAGCAAGAGCACGCCACTGGCCGCCGTCGCCCCAATCAACTGCGCAATCACATAACCAACCACGCGCGACCAAGGGAATCTCCCCGAAAGTGCCATGGGAATCGTGACCGCGGGATTCAGATGACAGCCCGACACCGGACCAAGCACCCACACCAGCACCATCAGCGTGAAGCCAAAGGCGAACGAGATTTCGACGAAGCCGATGTTGTCGTGCTGGTACATTCCCTGCAACGTGGCGACGGCGGTGCCCATAAACACCAGGGCGAAGGTGCCGATGAACTCGGCGACGTAACTGCGGATGGCGGGGCTCATAGTAGAAAGGGCGATGAAGTTTGGTCCGTAGTCGCGGTGCGGCAAAAGCTTTTTGACGCCCTAGACTTTAACCTGCCGGCGGCAGCCTGTCACGCCTTGAGCAATTCGGCCGTGGCCAGCCATAGCAGCAGGCCCTGGCCGGCGGCAACACGGCCGGTGAACTCGACCGCCGCCACGGCGCCCTTGGCAAAATGAAGGGCGGCTTCTCCGCCAATTAAGGCCGCTGTTAGCTCTTCCACATCCGGAGCATGGCCCACCCAGGCGACGTCGCCCTCGGGGCACTCGGCGGTCCAGGCCAGTAGCGGCTCAAGCCGGCCACCCGGCTTCAGGTCGTCAAGCGCTTCGGGCGATGGCTCGTGGGGGGCGAATTTGGCAATCAAATCGGCGGTCTGGCGGCAGCGCAACAAAGGGCTGGTGGCAATCCGCCGCGGGTCGAAACCCCGTTTCACCAGCCGCTTAACGACCCGGCGGAAGCGTTTTTCGCCCTTGGCCGAGAGCGGGCGCAGGTCGTCGTCGGGATACAACGCCGCATTGTGATCTTCGGCCCAGGCGTGGCGAACGACATAAACAATCATGACGGTTTCTCCAGGTTGGAGCATGCTCCCAAGCTGCTGGAAAGACGATAGCCTAGCCAGAATGCGCCGGGAAGGGTATTTGCGGAAGACGCGTCTTGTCTTGGGCCGCGGGGCGGTTATCATCTATAGGATGCGTTGATCGATGCGTTCGATCAGAGAGGGGCGACATGAACTCCCTCCCGCCAACCTCGGAGGTCTTGATGAAAGCCAGGTTTCTCACGGCGCTGCTGGCTTCGGCCCTGTTGCTGGCCGCCAGCAATTCAGCCCAGGCGTACCGTCGCGGATACGGTCGCGGCGGGGGTTACGGCGGTTACGGCGCTGGCTCGACGGTAGCCGGTAGCTTTTTGGCCGGTTCGGCAATGCTCACGCGCTCCGCCGGGCAGTTCACGCTCAACGCCTCGCAAGCGTCGAAGAACTACCAAGACGCCTATCAGCACTGGCTGCAAAACCAAAAGCTGCGCGTCAGCACCTATTTCGACATCCGCCGGATGTATGCCAGCTATCGCGCCGAAAAGAATATGCAGCATCCGCCACCGACCGAAGAACAAGTTGCCGGGTTCAACAAAATGCGGCTGCCGCAGCCGCTGTCGGCCAACGATTTCGATCCTGCTCACGGCGTGCTGAAGTGGCCGTCGGTGCTGCGCAACAAGCAATTCGACGACCAGCGGCATCAACTCGAAGGGCTATTCACCCAGGCCTCCGAAGATCCTCAGTCGGCGGGTTTGGGTACGGACAACTACCGCCAAATCCGTCGGGCCATTGGCAATTTGCACGACAAGCTGCATTCGCACATCGACGACTATACGCCCGCCGAATACATCGCGGCGACCAAGTTTCTCAAGAGCCTCGACTATCAGGCGCGTCTGCCGGCCACCAGCGTCGCCAGTAAGTAACACGGCGCCGCGAAGAATTCAGGTTTAGCGGTGGGCATGCTTCGGCTATACTCTCGCCCGCCCATCGCGGTTCAGGCGTCTGCCTGGTCTAACCTGTTTACCTAGCCTTACCGGCTTGCGATGTCCCGTTGTTTTGCCCGATTCCTCGGCGTCATGCTCTGCTTGTCGGCAGCCGGCTGCGGCACCACCAAGTGGTCGGACACGCCGCGCACCGCCACCGAGCAACTGCTGATCTCGACGGCTGTCGATCGGGCCATTAACAACATCGACTTCAAGCCGCTGGCTGGCAAAACCGTCTACTTCGACGCCACGTATTTGAGCGGCGTCGTCGACATGAACTATGTGGTCAGCTCGCTGCGGCAGCGAATGCTTTCGCAAGGTTGTATTCTGAAAATCAACAAGGACGAAGCCGATTACGTGGTCGAGGCCCGCGCGGGTGCGGTGGGCACGAACCAGCACAACGTGCTCATCGGCATTCCGGCCATCAGCGTGCCGACGGCCGGGATGATGCCGGGTGTTCCCTCGGCGATTCCGGAAATCCCCTTTGCCAAGACCACCGACCAAAAGGGCGTCGCCAAAATCGCGGCCTTTGCTTACAACCAGCACACGGGACAGGCGGTGTGGCAGTCGGGCACGTTCCCGGTGGTGAGCAATGCCAAAGATACCTGGTTCCTGGGAACGGGGCCGTTCCAGCGCGGCTCGATTTACGACGGCACGCACTTCGCCGGCAGCCGGTTTCTCTTCTCGCGTCGCCGGCGCCGACAGGCGCCCGCCATCGATCCCGAGATACCGGTGACCGCCGAAGCCGTATTTCAGGAGCGTCCGGTCATGGCCAAGAAGGAGACCAACAAGACAAGCCAGGTGGGCGGGGCTGCGAGCGGCAACGCCGCGCCGACGAACCCGCCGGCGCCTGCCAAGCCGGCAACGCCGGCGCCCGGCGCGACAGCGACCACGGGCGAGGCAAGCGGAACGATGGCCGGCCAGGTCGTGCGTTTGCCTTCACTTGCCTCAACTGC
>DASVHB010000431.1:0-3341 GCA_036379195.1 Pirellulales bacterium | reverse complement strand
GCTCGATGCCGATCAGGTCGACCATCTGGCGCTCGGCGGCGCCGCGGACGACGAGAAGCGGGCAATGCCGCAAGCCAGCGTCGCCTATGCCGACGGCATGCGGCTGAGCGGCAACTTTGGCGGAATTCGCGCTGGCCGGTTGTTGCTCGAATGCCCCGCCGCCATCGAAACGCTTTCGCTGCCGCTAACGGGCCTGGCGACAATTCATTTCCATCATTCGTCGCCCGAAGCGGCGCCGGCAGACGGCCCGTTAAAAATGGAGTTAGCCGGCGGCCAGATGCACGGCCGGCTGCTGCCCGCTCGCTCGGACGACGGTCAAACGTGTCTGCTGTGGCAGCCCTTGGCCAGCTCGACGGCCAGCGCACTGCGCGCCGACGCCGCCGCGCGCATCGACTTTGGCCGGGCCGTGCGGCCGCTCAAGAGCCAGGCGGCGGGCACGCAACACGATACGGTCTACCTGCGCGAAGGCGATGTCTTCAAATGCCAGGTCGGCCAGATTGACGCGACGGGCGTGGCATTCCGCACGTCAGCCGCGGCAGGCCGGGCCCCGGACGAGCGGGTGAAAGCGGTCGAGCTGGGCGTGCAGCTTCGCCAGGCCGGCCTGCCCGCCGACAAGCTCGCGCGGTTGTTGACCTTGCCGCGTTTGCAAAAAGACGATCCGCCCATGCACATTCTTTGCTCGAAGAACGGCGACTACTTGCGCGGGCGGTTGATCGAAGTCGGCGAAGAGACGATCCGCTTCGAAGTGGGCGGCTCGCAGCGCGAGTTTCCGCGGGCGCGCGTGGCGCGCATCATTTGGCTGCACCCCGAGGAGCTTGACACGGGCGATGAAGCGGAGCATGAACCGTTGGAAACCGCCGGCCTGGTGCAGGCCGTGCAAGCCGATGGCACGCGGCTGACCTTCGCCGCCAGCCAGATCGACGCCGAGTCGATCCGCGGCGAGAGCCAGTCGCTGGGCGAATGCCGCATGCTGCTGGAAGACCTGGGCGAACTGCTGGTGGGCGGGCGAATGTTGCAATCGGCGGCGACCTTGCCCTATCAGCAATGGAAACTGACGCCGGCCACCGTGCCGGTGGCGTTTCAGCCAAGTGCCGACGGAGATTCGCCCGTCGATACCGGCAAAGATTCGGCCTGGGTGGGACGCACGGCGCCCGATTTCGATCTGGAGCTGGTCGACGGCGCGCGGTTCCGCTTGTCGCAGCAGAAAGGCAAGATCGTGGTACTCGATTTCTGGGCGACCTGGTGCGCCCCGTGCCGCCAAGGTTTGCCGAAGGTGGCCGAGGCGGTGGCGGGCTTCGAGGCCGAAGACATCCGGTTGGTGACCGTCAATTTGCAAGAGCCGGCCGACGCGGTGAGCGACGCCCTCAAGCGCATGGAGCTCGACGTGGCGGTGGCGCTCGATCACGATGGTGCGGTGGCCGAGCGGTACGGGGCCAGCGCCATACCGTACACGGTGGTCGTGGGCCGCGACGGCACCGTGGCCCGCGTGTTTGTCGGCACCAGCCCCGACATCGACGCGCGGATCAAAGCGGCCCTTGAAGAATTGCGTTCGCCGGCGAAGAGCGAGTGAATCAGACCCTCATGGACGGATGGCAAAAAAATGTAGGATGAGAAAATGGTAAGATAGGCCGAACAGCCGTAGGGTGGGCCGAGCGCAGCGAGTCCCACCTTCGGCCGGTTTGGCTCTTGCCGCCGTACGCTTCGGCACCTGTAGGGTGGGCATTGCCCACCATGACAATCGAGCCGGCTGCCATCTCGTGTGGTATTGCATAAAGATGAGCGGTTCCCGCCGTCACCGGTGGCAACGGTGGGCAGTGCCCACCCTACGCCGTTCGAGCCTTTCAGCGCGATGCGGATTGAGAGTATGATCGCACTTCACGGAACGCCACAGAGGGCGTTCCCTACAGATTCACAACAATACTACAAGCTTCCATGCTGATCTTCGACGCGCATCTTGACTTGAGCATGAACGCCCTGGAATGGAACCGCGACATCACGCGGCCGGTGGCCGAAATCCGGCGGCGAGAAGAGGGGCGCACCGATAAGGTCGATCGGGCCAAGGGCACCGTATCGCTGCCCGAAATGCGCCGCGGCCAGGTCGGTCTGTGCGTGGCCACGCTCATCGCCCGATTTGTGAAGCCCGACAACCCGCTGCCCGGTTGGCATAGCCCCGAGATCGCCTGGGCGCAAACGCAGGGGCAGCTTGCCTGGTATCGGGCGATGGAAGAAGCCGGCGAGATGGTGCAAATCTGCGATGTGGCGGCGCTCGACCGGCACGTGCGGCTGTGGCAAGATAACCCGCCCGATCGAGCGCCGATCGGCTATGTGCTCAGCCTGGAGGGAGCCGACAGCATCCTTACGCCCGCCCATCTAGAGCGCGCCTTTGCCCAAGGTTTGCGAGCGATCGGCCCCGCGCACTACGGCCCAGGCAGATATGCTTATGGTACGCACGCTTCGGCGCCGCTGGAGCGGGCGGGACGCGAGCTACTGACCGAAATGGAACGGCTGGGCATCATTCTCGACGCCACGCACCTGTGCGACGAGGTGTTCTGGCAGGCGCTCGATAGTTTTCACGGCCCGGTGTGGGCCAGCCACTCGAACTGCCGTGCGCTGGTGCCCGATCAGCGGCAATTCGACGATCGGCAGATCAAGGCGCTCGTCGAGCGGGGGGCGGTGATTGGCGCCGCGCTCGACGCCTGGATGATGGTGCCCGGCTGGATTCGCGGCAAGACCACGCCCGACGAGGCGGGCGTGAAGCTCTCGCACATGCTCGACCACATCGACCACGTGTGCCAGTTGGCCGGCAATGCGCGGCACGCGGCGGTGGGCACCGACCTGGACGGCGGTTACGGCCGCGAGCAATCGCCCGCCGATCTCGACACCATCGCCGATTTGCAGCGTCTGCCCGGCATGCTCCGCCAGCGCGGTTACAGCGAAGCAGATGTGGAGCTCATCACGCACGGCAATTGGATTCGCTTCTTGCGCGAAGCGTGGCGGAAGTCGTAGGGGGGCTGAGCGCAGCCCCCGCGTCAGGTTAACGTAATCTCACCACGGAACCTCTGTAGGGTTCGGCAAATCCCCCGGTGGCTGGGGCAGAGCCTGGGCTGCGCAAAATTCGCTGTTTGGGAGTCGATAGGCTTCACGTTTTGGGCATGCTTTTGTTCTGCAAGCGGGCCTTGGTTTGTCGTTTGGCTCGCCAGGCCGAAACGCCTCTCGTAGCCGCAACGCGGCGTGATTCCACAGCCCAGGGCGCAGCCCTGGGTTTTGCAATGCAATGATTTGTCGTAAGCCCCAACGGGGCGCTATTCGCCCTAGACCGTCGAGCGAAATTCACGGAATGG
>DASVHB010000430.1:0-5005 GCA_036379195.1 Pirellulales bacterium | reverse complement strand
CGACGGCGACGGGCGGTTCGAGACCGCGCGGCTGTTTGCCGACCAACTGCTGTTCGCCACCGGAGTGCAGCCTTGGCACGGCGGCGTGATTGTCACCTATTCGGGCCGCGTCGAATGGCTCAAAGACACCGATGGCGATGGGAGGGCCGATGTGCGCGAAACCTGGTTCACCGGCTTCGCGGAAGAGAACCCCCAACTGCGGGCCAATCACCCGCTCTTCGCGCTAGACAATTACGTCTACGTCGCCAATGGGCTGCGCGGCGGGCTGATTACCAGCACCTGGCGGCGCGATCACCGCGAGATTTCGATCAGCGGACGCGATTTCCGCTTCGAGCCACTGCACGGCGCCGCCGAGGCCGTGTCGGGCGCGGGTCAATTTGGCCTGACGTTCGACGATCACGGCAACCGCTTCATTTGCAGCAACCGCAACCCGCTGATGCACGTCGTGCTCGAAGACCGATACCTGGTCCGCAATCCGCTGCTGGCCGTGCCGGGCGTCGTGCAAGACGTGGCCGCGGCCGGCGACGCCTCGCGTGTCTATCCGCTCAGCGCGGCATGGACCACGTCGGTGCTGCACGCCGGACAGTTCACCGCCGCCTGCGGCGCCCATATTTATCGCGGCGACGCCCTGCCCGAGCGTTTTCTGGGCAATGGCTTCACTTGCGAGCCGACAGGCAGCCTGGTGCATTGCGAAACGCTAAAGCCGCGCGGCGCGAGCTTCGTCGGCCGGCCCGAGCGCGAAGGGGTCGAATTCCTGGCTTCGCCCGATGCCTGGTTTCGCCCGGTAAATCTTACCACCGGGCCCGACGGCGCGCTCTACGTAATCGACATGTATCGGGCGGTGATCGAGCATCCGCAGTTCGTGCCCGACGAGTTGAAAGAGCGCCCCGATCTGCGCGATGGCGACGACCGGGGCCGCATCTATCGCATCCGTGCGGCCGACCGGCCGCGGCAGGCGTGGAAGCCGCTGCCGCTTACCGACCCGACTGCGCTGGCCCGGCTGCTCGAACATCCCAATGCCTGGTGGCGCGAGACCGCGGCGCGGCTGCTCTACGAGCGGCAGAACCGGCAAGTGCGACCCATGCTGGCGGCGATGATTGAGAAGGCCAACGATCCAAGGACGCGAGTGCAGGCTCTGTGGCTGTTATCGGGCTTGCACGAACTCGACGCCGCGCTGCTGGAAAAGGCGATGGGCGACGCAGACCCGCGGGTACGCGAGGCGGCGGTCGAGTTGTCCGAGCGGCTGCTGGCCGACACGCCCGCGTTAGCTCGCCGCGTCATGCAGTTGGCCGACGACGACGACGCGCGGCTGCGGTTTCAAGTGGCGCTTAGCTTGGGGTTCGCGCCCGGCGAGGAGCTGCTTGCGCCATTGACCCGCATCGCGCTGGCCGGCGCCGACGACGTCTGGACGCGGCGGGCCGTGCTTACCTCGGTCGCCGCGCGACCGGGCAAGCTGCTCATTGCCGTCATCCAAGGCGCCCCAATCGATGGTGCACGCAAATCAAAAGCGGGCGAGGGCTATTGGGCGCTGCTCGACGAAACCGCGCGGTTGGTTGGCGCCCGCCACGAGACCGCCGAAGTCGCCGCCGTTCTGAAATCGCTGGCCGCGCTCAAGCCTTCGGACGCTCGCCAACAAACTCAATTGACGGTGCTGACCGGCGTCGCGCGCGGCGTGCGCGGCCGGGGCGTCAAGTGGCAGGCGATGCTCGACCGACTGCCCGGCGACGCGCGCGAAGCGGCCGCGAACCTTTTAAGCCAGGCTGCACAGACCGCCGCAAACAGCACCGCCAGTGGCGAGGCCCGGCTGCGTGCCTGCGCGGCCTTGGCCTATGCCGACGATCGGCTGGCGCTCGATGTTTTGGGCGCGATCGTCGAAACCGCCGCCGATCAGCCCCTGCGCTTGGCGGCCATCGGAGCGTTGGCGGCGCATGATACGCCGCGCGTGGCTGATCTCTTGTTAGCGGGTTTGCAGCAACAGACGCCCGCGGTGCGCCGCGCCATGCTCGATGCCTTGCTGGCCCGACCCGACCGCGCTGGCCGCCTGCTCGATGAAGTTGCGGCGGGGCGCATGAAGCCCGCCGAGCTTGATCCGGCGCAGAGCCAGCGGCTGTTGCGGCACAACGATCCGCAACTGCGCGCGCGATCCGCCGAAGTGTTGGCCTCGGCGCTGCCGGCCGAACGCGCGAAGGTCATCGCTCAATACCAGGCGGCGCTCGACCTGCATGCCAATCCGGATCAGGGCCGCGAGATCTTCAAAAAGAACTGCGCCACTTGCCACCGCATTGGCGATGTCGGCGTCGACGTGGCGCCCAGCATCGCCGACTCGCGCACCAAAACACTCCCGCAACTGCTGACCGACATTCTTGAGCCAAGCCGGGCGATCGATAACAACTATGTGAGCTATTCCGTGACCACCAGCGACGGGCAATCGCTCGTGGGAATCATCGCCGCAGAGACGGCGTCGTCGATCACGCTGAAGCAGCCCGAAGGAAAGACCGTCTCACTCTTGCGCGGCGACATCGACGAAATCCGCTCCAACGGTGTCTCGCTGATGCCCGAGGGCTTGGAGAAAAACATCTCCCTGCAGGAGATGGCCGACCTGATTTCGTTCATCAAGAACTGGCGGTATTTGGAGGCCCAGTTACCGGCTCGGGCGGGGAAGTGAAAAGCGGAAAGGGGAAAGGGGAAAGGGGGAAAGGGGAAAGTGATGAGTGATGAGTGATGAGTGAAGGCGGTAATTAGGGCTATACGGTGCGACCTTGGTTGGGGCTTGAAGCCTCGTTTACTTTTCACTTTTTACTTTTCACTTTTCACTCATCACTCATCACTCATCACTCATCACTCATCACTCACTCATCCCCCTCAAGCGCTCGCCGCAGTTGGTCTAGCGTGGTGGGCTTCACCAGGTGCGCCTCGAAACCCAACTCACGCGAACGCCGCAAATCGTCGGGCGTGCCATACGCGGTCAAGGCAATGAGACGAATCGAGCGCGTGGCTTCGTCGGCCTTGAGCGCCTCGGCCACCTCATAACCATCGAGGCCCGGCAGACCGATATCGAGCAGAATAACATCGGGTTGATCCGCGCGGGCCATCGCCAAGGCCGCAAACCCGTCGTGAGCCATCATCACATCGTAACCAATCGCGTCCAGCAGACGCGCTTGCGCCTGGGCCACTTCGGGATGGTCTTCGACCAGCAAGATGCGCGTCGCGCTGCGCACCACCGGATCTCGCGCTGCTGCTAACATTGCACCCCCGTCCTCCAGACTCGTCATTGGTTAGCTGACGAAATCTTAATCACGCTGTCGCGTCTCGCAAGCCCGCCGCCCAAAATCGAGGTGGTTTATTTTTGACCAGTCTCAGGCACGACCTTGCCAAAGATGCGTCCGCCGTGGTCAGCGGCGCTCCAGGTGCCCGCGTATTCGCCGTCGTAGAACAAGACTCGTGCAGTGAATTTGCCCATGCCAGGCACCAGCACGTCGGTGAGGGTGATGACGGGGGTGTCGCCCGCCCACTTAATCTCTAGCGGCAGGCTGAGCGTCTTGCCCGCGTTGCCGTATTGCCATTCGAACTGCCAGAAATCGCCGTGTTTCAGTTTTTTCACGCTCTTAAGGTGATAGGTTTCTTCCTTGAGGCCGTTTTCTTGTTCTTTGCCGTTGATGGTAAAATAGCCTTTCAGCGCGGCACCTGACATCGAGCGCTCGAAATCTCGAATGAGCGTCTCGCGGTCGGGCGTGGCGGCGGCTTGCGGCGGCGGATCGTCAGCGGCCGGCGCCAACGACCAACCAAGCAGCGAACAGCAGGTCAGCAACAAGAGAACGCGCTTCATGGGTGCTTTCCTTATAGTATTCAGTCGACCATTCCGGTGGCATTGGCCACGCAAACAGTATAGCAGGAACCCACTCGTTTCGCCGGACGGAGTGAAGATGAAGCACTACTTTGAGAGCTTGGCGTTCGCGTGGGCGGCGCCCGCTTCGTTGCTGGGCCTGGTGGTGGGAGCCGCGGCGCTGGCCACCGGCGGGCGTGGGCGGCGGATAGGCCGCATTCTGGAATTCCACGGCGGCGCCGCTCGTTGGCTGCTGGAGCGTTTTCCTGGCGAGCCGTGGGCGATGACGCTGGGCCACATTGTGCTGGGCCGCACCGCCGCCGCACTTGACATGAGCCGCAATCACGAATTGCTTCATGTGCGGCAGTACGAACGCTGGGGACCCGCCTTTCTGCCGGCCTATTTGCTGGCGTCGCTGGGGTTATGGCTTGTGGGCCGCGACCCTTATCGAGACAATCCTTTCGAGGTCGAAGCCTACCGCGATGCGCCATGAGCGATCGCACCACAATCTCTTACGGTGGCTGGCTTTTAGGATGGCTGGGGCAGAGGCTTGCCGATGCCCCGGTGCTTGGCAACCGGGGCAACGCTTAGACTCTGCCCCAGCTACCGGCCCGTGGCCGCTACGACTTTTTGTCAAGCTCGAAAGCCTGCTCTACCAACCGCCCCATGCCCGAAGACCGCAACCGCCACGCTCAACTCTTTCGTGGCCTGCGCGTGACGACGCTGGGCACTCTGGCCAGCCGCGTTTTGGGCCTCGTGCGCGATATGGCCACGGCGGCTTTGTTGGGGCTGTCGGGCGACGGCGTCATGGACGCCTTTGTGGTTGCCTTTCGCCTTCCGAACTTCTTCCGCCGCCTGTTTGGCGAGGGAGCGCTGACGGCCAGCTATCTGCCCGTGCTGGCCGCTCAGTTGGAAGAAGACCGCGCCTCGGGCTGGCAGTTGGCCAGCGTGGTGCTGGTATGGTTTGGTGTGATCCTGGCCGCGGTCGTCGTCATTGCCGAGGCGGCCTGCCTGATCTTGTGGTGGGCATACGCCGATGCTCCCCAGATGCGACTGCTGTTGGGGCTGTCGGCGGTAATGTTGCCTTATTTGTTCTTCATTTGTCTGGCGGCGCAACTGGCGGGCACGCTGCACGCGCTGGCGCATTTCAGCACGCCGGCGCTGGCCCCCACGCTGTTAAAC
>DASVHB010000429.1:0-2241 GCA_036379195.1 Pirellulales bacterium | reverse complement strand
CATGCTCTGCCGGTGTTCACGCCAGCGTTGCGCTCGTGAAGAAGTTGGGGCAATGGGAAGCCGGGGCAATGGTCTGAAAAGCCGCGGCGCATCTCATGCAACGAATCGTCCGCGAACAAGCACGCAAATACGCCTTCGATTGGCGCGACGAACCGCTGCTGCGCGTTCGGCCGGGCGAGAGCTTCGAGATCGAAACTTTCGACGCGAGTACGGGCTTTTTCAAAACGCCCGACGACAAAGCCATTCCCGGTCGGCGCCCCGGCTTCGACCGTCATCCGCCTTTGGCCAATCCGATTGGCGGGCCGGTGTGGCTGGATGAGGCCGAGCGCGGCGACACGCTGGTGGTGACCATCGAAGAGATCATCGTGGCGGATTACTCGTGGATTGCCATTGGGCCGCGGCGCGGTCCGTTGGGCGAGTCGACCCGCTGGCCCGAGCTGTCGAGCGAATACACGACCAAAATCTTTCGCCACACGCCAGGACCCAGCGGCACCACGCGCGATGGCACGCTCCACTTCGACGAGCGGGTGAGTTGGCCCATCACGCCGTTCATCGGTACGCTGGGTGTGGCCCCCGACCGGGAAGTGACTACCAGCCTCGACGGCCAAGGCCCCTGGGGCGGCAATCTGGATATCCGTGATGTGGCGCCAGGCAACCGCCTGCTGTTGCCCGTTTTTCACAAGGGGGCCCGCTTCTATCTGGGCGACGTCCACGCCAGCCAGGGCGACACCGAGTTCACCGGCACCGCCGCCGAAACACAGGCCACCGTGCGGCTGAAGCTCGAAGTGGTCAAGCAAAAAAGCGTCCCCTGGTTGCGGATCGAAAAGCCCCAATCCATGGTGGCCGTGTGCGCCGACCGGCCGCTGGAAATCGCCGTCGAGCGGGCGACAGTCTACTTGATGGAATGGCTGATTGCCGATTACGGCTATAGCCCCGGCGACGCCTATTGCCTGGTGAGCACCTGCCCTGATTTTCGGATCAACGTCTACCAGATGTGCCGGCTGGGCAAGCTGAGCTTCGTGGCTGGCGCGGAGCTGCCCCGCCGCGTCGCCTGCCGACGCCCCGCTTGAATCGGCGGCCGATTGGCCATTCATAGCGGTAAGCGAACGACGCGATCGACCCATTCCGAGGCTTCGCTACACTCAATCGTTAAGAGGATTTCATCGATTGCATGGCCAACGGACTGACGGCGTCGTATGACGAAAACGCCGGGCATATATTCACCAGCATCAATGCGATGATATGCGTGATCGGGCATGGTAGCGCCATCGTGCGTCACGATAATTCGGTCCTCGCTTGCCGCCCATGCTAAAACAACGGGATCTCCCTTGCCATATAGCCCGACATCCTGCACACGAACGATGTCCAATGTCGGCTCGCGGAGCAAAAGCCCACGCAAGACAGCACCATTCAAGCTCTCGTCAGCGAGTAGTTTATACTTCACGCGGTCGTCGATGATGGATCTCCGAGTACAGCACGCTTCTGTTGGGAACGGACGCCGCGCCGTTCCGTGAGGGCGAGCCGAACGCCGCGCCGCCCGCGGCGGAACGACACGGAGTCCGTCCCCTACAGCGGAACGACACGGAGTCCGTCCCCTACAGACGTCAAGCGCCCCATTGCAACCTGCGTGAGGTATCAACGCCGGCGTTCAGGCGCCGCGGCGCGCTTGAAGGCGAGCACGAATCTCGCTTAAATCTTGCTGCCGCGCCTCGATCTGAACCGCCATCTCCTGGGTCTTTCGTTCACGATCGGCTAAATACGGATCGATATCTTCACGGTGTCGCAAGTAATAGGCGATAACCGAATAAACATCGGAAAGCCTTAACGTACTGTACCGCTGACAGATTTCCTCTGGCGTCGCGCCATCTTGGAAATCGCCAATCACCAGCTCGAGAAGTACACGCGAATCGCCGACTCGCAACGCCCCCGACGTGTCTTCGCGCAGAGGAGGTTCGTCAGATCTGAAAACCATCGGTGCTCTCCGTCCTATTTCCGCGGTGCTGAAGCCGATTTCGCTTGATATGACGCTGACTCACTTATCATAACCTAAGCGCGCGGAGCACTGCTACCCCGCGTCGGTAAACCGCCCGCGGAAAAAACCACTGTCGGCGGGCGGTTGATAGCGAATGTCGAGCGCGGGGCTGGCAATCGCCCGGCCCTCGGCCAACGAATGCAACGCCAGGTCGAGCACCGTGCTGGTCAGCAGCGTGCGCTCGACCGGATAAGGCGGCCGGCCGCTCT
>DASVHB010000428.1:0-8153 GCA_036379195.1 Pirellulales bacterium | reverse complement strand
TCACTCCGCATTCCGCACTCCGCATTCCGCACTGTTCCACTCCCGGCGATCGGATGATTTACAAGGCGGAGTTGAGTAAGACCCCATGGCCAACCGCTATTTCGATCCTGAAGGACTGGCCCGTGTCGGCCATATGGAGCTGGTGGCGCGGCAGGTGGTCGAAGGCTTTTTGACCGGCCGGCATCGCAGCCCCTATCACGGCTTTTCGGTCGAGTATCTCGATCATCGCGCTTACACGCCCGGCGATGAGCTACGCACGCTCGATTGGAAGATCCTGGCCCGCACCGATCGCTACTTCGTCAAGCTGTTTGAAGACGAAACCAACCTGCGGGCATATATTCTGCTCGATTGCTCCAGCTCGATGAACTTCAAAAGCGGCAAGCTGAGCAAGCTTGAATATGGCAGCTTCCTGGCCGCGGCCCTCACGTATCTGCTGCTGAGGCAGAACGACGCCGTGGGGCTGACGCTGTTCGACAGCAAGCTGCGGCTGCACATGCCCGCCAAGGCCCGGCCCACGCAGTTTCGCCGGGCGCTCGATCTGCTCGAAGGGGTCGAGCCGGGCGGCGACACCGACGTGGGGGCGGTGCTGCACGAGGTGGCGGAGCGCATCAAACGCCGCGGGCTGGTGATCGTGATCAGCGACCTGATCGACAACGAACCCGCCATCGCCGCCGGACTGCAACACTTTCGCCACAACAACCACGAGGTGATCGTCTATCATGTAATGGACGACGCCGAGCTGACGTTCCCCTATGACCGGCTCACGCGATTTAAAGACATGGAGGGAGCGGGCCGCGTCACGGCCAATCCCAAAAGCCTGCGGGCACGCTACTTGGCCCGCATCAACGCCTTCACCGATCGCGTGAAACAAGACTGCTTGCAGCGAAATATCGACTATAATCTGATCAATACTCGGCAGCCGTACGACGTGGCGTTGGCGGCCTGCCTCGACAAACGATCGCGGATGGGATAGTCGCCTTTCGCTCCGCGAAAGTAGCGTCGGCAATTGCTCGGCGAATAGACGTCCTTTCGCGGAGCGAAAGGCGACGAAGAGCGCTCCTTTCGCGGAGCGAAAGGCGACAAAGGCGGAATAAACTTGATGCCGTTCTTGAATCCATACCTGCTGGCGTTCCTGCCACTGGCGGCCATTCCGATCGTCTTGCACTTGCTCACGCTGCACCGGCTGCGCACGGTCGAATTGAGCACGTTCCGTTTTTTGTTCGACAGCTACGTGCAGCAGCGGCGGCGGATGAAGTTTTTGGAAGCTCTGCTGGCCTTCTTGCGAACGCTGTTTCTGTTCCTGCTGGTGATGATTTGCAGCCGGCCGGTGGTGCGGCACTGGCAGGCGCTGTTTGGTCATGGCGGCGGCGGTCAGGAAGTAGTGATGCTGGTCGATTGCTCGGCCAGCATGAACGCCCAGACTGCCGGGCTGTCGTCGCTGGAACGAGCGAAATCTGCCGCCCGCGGCCTGGTCGGGCGGCTTGCCAGCGACGACCGCTTGACGCTGGTGCGCGTGGCCGCCAAACCCGACGAACTGTTCAGCCGCTTCAGCGGAGATACGCAGACGATCGAAGACCATATCGACGGCTTGAAGGCAAGCCCGTCGCGGGCGAACTGGCTGGCCGCGCTTTCACACGTGTTTTCCGCACGCACGCCGGAGCGCGCCAAAGCCACGGTCTATTTGCTTACCGATTGCCAGGCCAGCGGCTGGGGCGAGCTGGCCACGCAAGGCGTCGAGCGGCTTGTGCCCCCAGACGCGCGGCTGGTGGTGATCAACGTCGGGTCGAAGCAACCGCTCAACAATCGCGCGGTGGTGGGCACGCCGCCGCGCGAGCACCGCAGCGTCGTGGGCCTGCCGATGGTGTTGCGGCCTCGCGTGGCCAATTACTCGACGGGCGATCGCGCCGATGTGACGTTGAGCGTGTTTATCGACGATCAAGAGGTTGCCCGAGCGCCGCTCTCGGTCAAGCCCGGCGATACGGCCGAAAAAGAAGTAATCTTCGTACCCACGCAGTCGGGCACGCTGCGCGGGCGGTTTGCCATCAGCGACGACCGCTTTCCCGATGACGATCAATATCTATTCACGCTGTCGGTGGCCCCGCCCATCAAGGTGTTGCTGGTCAACGGCAATCCGTCGAACGATCCGTTCGAGAACGAATGCCTCTATCTGCGCACCGCCCTGACGGCGCACGGCGAAGAGAACGAACGGCCAACACTGCGGATGCCCGGCAACAGCGCGGCCGCAAACCCTTCGCCCGTGGCCGGCTCGGGCGATAAACCACCGTTGTTGCCCAGCAAGGAATACGTGCGCTCGCTCGATGTGCAAGAAATTCCTGAAGGCAATCTGAACCCCGAGACGCTGCGCGACACTGCCGTGGTCATCTTGGCCAACTGCGGGCAACTGAATCAGCAGCATTTCACGTGGCTGCGCGATTACGTGTCGTCGGGCGGGGGATTGATGATCTTTCCGGGCGACCGCGTGAACCACGATGTTTACAATCAGCAGTTTTTTCCGGTTCCCGGTCCGCTGAAAGAGCAGCTTGTGGCGGCGCGGCTCAATCCGCCCGTGGGCGACGTGCAAAAGATCGATACATTTGTATCGCTCAGCTCAGTCGATTATTCGCACCCCGTGCTGAGCGTGTTCGACGATCCTGAATCGCGTTACTTGACAACGGCCAGCTTCTATCGCCATTTTCCGTTGGTGCTGGCCGAGCAGGCCGCCGATTGCTGGCCGTTGGCGCGGTTCGCTCCCAAGGAGCCGGCGCTGGTCGAAAGCCGCTTCCGCGAAGGCGTGGTGCTGCTGGCCGCCTTTCCCGCCAACGCCAAATGGACCAACCTGCCGCTGAAGCCCGAGTTTGTTCCCTTGCTGCTGCGGATGGTAAACTATGTCGAGCACCGGCCCGATGTCGAAGCGCCTTCGGTGGTGCCCGCCGATGGCCCGGCCCATATCGCGGTGGCGTCGAATTGGACTCCGGTTACCGGCAAGGTGATCGATGCCGAGCGCCATGCTGCCGAAATCGTTTTCAAGCGGGCCGATTCGCGGTGGGTCGGCGGTTTTGAGAATACGGCGCTCAAAGGCTATTATACGGTCGAGGTCCGGGGCGGCCGCGTCGAGCAGCCCAAGCGCGACAGCACCGCGTTTGCCGTGAATCTTTCGCCTGATGAATCGCAGTTCGCGCTGGCCGACGAAGACCAGTTTCGCGACTGGCTGCCGGGCGTCGATCTGACGTTGATCGACGCCTCGGCCGAGGCGCAGCAGCAGCTTGGTTCGATCGGCGAAACCCGCGAGATCTGGCGACCGCTGTTGATGTTGGTGTTCATCGTGATCGGAATCGAATTCATGTTGGCCACGGTGAGCGGCAAGCGCCCCGACCAGGGCGAAGATCTGACCGTCGGCGAACGGATTCGCGAGTACAGCCCCGGCACTTGGGTCGGGCGAATGACCGGCGCGGAAGAAGTGCAGAATGCAAGTTAAGTGCGGACTTCGGAGTGCGGAATGCGGAATCAAAATATTCCGCACTCCGCATTCCGCACTCCGCATTAGAACCGGAGCAAGGCAATGACCAACCAAACAGGTGCGCAAACCCCCTCACCTTCGCCTCTCTTCCGCCTCATTCGCCAGGTCAGGCAGTTGCTGCGCGGCAGTTGGGTGGCCACCGGCACGGCGCTGTCGATCGCCATCTATCTGGGCACGCTGCTGGTGCTGGCCCTGCTCGATCTGCTGGTGCCGCTCTGGCCGACGATGCGGTTCATCGCGCTGCTGCTGATTGTCGTGCCCACGGTCTGGGTCGCCTTCACCGGTGTGCTTCGTCCGCTGTTTCGTCGATTGGGCAACGCCCAGGTGGCCCGGCGAATCGAACATCATCTGCCGGGCATTCACAACCGCCTGGTGAGTTGCGTCGATCTGTCCGAAGATACGCGCCGCAACGGGCACTCGCCCGAGTTCTATCGGCGCTTGTTGAGCGAAGCCCTCGACCGCATCCGCAACTTTAGGCCGTCGGCGGTCGTCGATCGTCGCAATCTACGCCGGGCCGGCACGGCGCTGGGCTTTACTTTGGCCGCTTTTCTCATCTGTTGGTTTCTCTTGTCCGATCGCTTGCCGACGGCCATGGCCCGCATCTTTCAACCCTGGGCCGATATTCCACCGGCCACCGGCGTGGCCTACAACGTCTTGCCAGGCGACGCCAAACTGCTCCGCGGCGATCCCATCGAGTTTGCCGCCGAGGTCACGCGGGGAAAACCCAATGACCTGCGCATCGAGATCATGCCCGACGACGGCACCGAGCACATCTGGCACGATCTGTCGCCCGACACCGAAAGCCACTGGACGCGTACGCTGGAAGGATTGGACACTTCGTTCGCCTATCGTATTCACGGCGGCGGCACGTGGAGCAAGCGATACCAAATCACGCTGGTAGATCGCCCGCGGCTCGTCGACGTGCGCACGGTGCTTCACTATCCCGATTATTTCGACTTGGGCGAAGATGGCGTCATTACGCAGCCGACGCCCGATGTCACCGGCCCAGAGACCAGCGCCGTCGAGCTACAAGTAATGACCGAGGGAAACGTGGCCGAGGCCGAAATCCAGCTTCTCGAAGTCGCCTGGGACCAGGCGCCGCTGGCCGAGCGCGACGAGCGGGTTTGGTTTGAAACCAAAATTCCCGAGGGCGCCGTCGCCGAAGGCAACTGGCAATGGGACAACGAAAAGCTGCAATGCCCCGCCCACACCGAGCCGCCCGCCGCCGGCGTTCACGGGCATCGCTTTCACACGGCGCCGATGGGATTTCAAGTGGAGCCGGGCGAGTTTTTGTTTACCTGGGTCTATCTGGTGCCTGACCAGCGGCCCGAAACCATCATGCTCGAATGGCACGACGGGCAAAACTGGGAGCACCGCGCCTACTGGGGCGACGACAAAATCGGCGTCGGTCAGCCGAACACCACCAGCCGCCAGCCGATGGGTCCACTGCCCAAAGCCGGCGAGTGGGTGCGGCTGGAGGTGCCTGCCCGGCAAGTGGGCCTCGACGGCAAGACCATCAAAGGCATGAGCTTCACGCTCAGCGGCGGGCAGTGCTACTGGAACAAGGCCGGCGCCCTGCCGCCGGCCACGCGCGACCAGCGGCGATTAGTCGTGAAGCAGACGTTTCCGCTGACCCCCACGGTAGCCCCGGCACTCCGCGACGGTGAGGCGGTCGCCACAGGCGACGGCGAATCTGCGCCACGGAGTGTCGGAGCTACTTTACCGAAATCGAGCACCTGGTCGGGCAGTTTTCCCTTGCTGGGCGAAGGGCTCTATCGTGTCGAACTGCGCAACGAGTTGAAGTACGCTAACCAACCGATGAAAGAGGCCAAGTACGCGGCCATCCCCGATGTTCCGCCGCAGGTGACGGTCGAGCGGCCCGGCGCCGATATCGTGTTGTCGACGCCCAAAAAGCTGCCGCTGACCATCTCGGCCTATGATGATTTTGCCTTGAAACATCTCAGGGTGCTCGTGCAGCGCGGCGATTCGGGCGGATTCCGCGAGAAACTTCACAAGAAATTTGGCAAGCAAGTGCGCGGCGAGACCGCGCTGGTCACGCTCGATCTGGCGGCCTTCGACCTGAAGCCGGGAGAATACCTGCGCTATCGCGCTCAAGTTGAAGATCGCAAGGGCCAGGTGGCCGAGACCCAAGATTACACGGTGCGCATCGCGGCCGATGGCAACTCGGCCGATCAGCAGCTCGCCCGCTTCGAGCAAGCGCACGACACCTTGACGCAGAAACTGACGCAGTTGATTGGCGAGCAGGCCAAGGTCAAAGAGACGGTCGAAAAGCTCGCGGACGAATACGCGCCCTTGGAGCGCACGGTCGAAGAAGCCGAAGCGAAAGCCCGGCAGCAAGCTCGCGAGCAAGCCGCGGCCAATCCGCAAGCTCCGCCGCCCAATCCGCAAATGCAGCTTGACGGCGCGGCCACGCAAAAGCTCAACGAGTTGCGGCAAAAGCTGGCCGAGGCGGCCGGCAAGGAAGAGCAAAACGCCAACGTCGGTAAGCAGCTTGCCAACGAGCTGGCGCAGGCGGCACAGCAAGCCGAGCGGTTGCAGATGCTGCCGCCCGAGATGGTCGACGAGATGAAGGCGGCGCAGCAAGCCTTCGATCAACTGGCGGCCAAGCCGATGGAAGGCCTGGCCAAGCAGTTGCGTCAGGCATCGACGCCGGCCCAAAACGATCCGAACCTGGGCGAAATGGCCGACGCCAGCGAGCGTCTGCAAGAAGAGCTAGAGGCCCTGGCTCAGCGCCTCAAAACGCTGGAACGCGCCCGCGAGAATCTCGCTCAGGGCGTCGAGGAAGCGCTGGCCCAGATGCGGGAAGAAATGCTCAAGCAGCAGGCGGCCGGCGCCGAGCGCGGGCTGGACGACCTGCGCAAGATGCTGGCGGCGTTGCGCGAGCAATTGCAAAAGTTCGAGGGCCAGCAGGCCGAGATGCTCGACGCGACGAACATCGTGCCCGACATGCTGCTGCCCGATCTCGAAAAGCGGCAAGCTTCGCTCGAAGATGAAAGCGAACCCGCGTTGGACGAGGCGCGGCAATTGGTCGGCAACGATCAGATGGCCAAGGCCGACCGCCGCCCACAAGCTGCAGATGCTCAGGCGATGGACGAGGAAGAGACGCCCAAGGCGGACGAGCAAGCCGAGCAGAACAACCAGCAACAGAAAGATCAGGAGCAAATGGACGACGCGGAAGAGCCGCCCTTCGAGCCGGCCTTGGGCGGAGCGCGTCCCAAGCTCGAACCGCGGATTGCCGACAAGCGGCCGCGTTCCAACCAGAAGAACGATGAGCAGCCGCCGACGCCGGCTCAGGCCCAGCGCGATCAGCTCGGCAACCGGCAGTTCGAGCGGCTGGAAGAACTGAACCTCAGCCAGCAAAGCCTGGCTTCAGATGAAAAAGCGTTGGAGGAGTTGATGCGGCAGTTGGCCCAGGCGCTGGGCCGGCCTCAAAAACCGATGGATGAGGAGGGCGAGATGCCGAATCCCGGCGCGTCCGAGCAGCCGGAAAGTCCGACGCCTGGACCAACGCAACCGAAGGAATCGCCGCGCCCCGAAGGGCAGATGCCGGGCGACGGCCAACCGCCAACGGATACCGAGGCGGATCAGCAGCTTGCCGATTTGCTGCAATCGCCCACCCTGCGCGAAGCGATGGCGATGGCGCAGCGCCTGCGGCAGATGCAAAATTCCGCGGCACAATCGCAGCAAGCCAACAACGCGCAGGGCAAACCGCAAAAGGGACCGGCGACCACGTCGCGCGGGCTGTCGCTGGGCAATCTCGACCCCACGAACTCGCGCGGCGAAATCGTGCAGGTCGAGCTGGCCCAGCTTGATCCGGAAACACGGGCGATTGTGCTCAAGATGCAGCCCCGCCTGCGCGAGGAACTGTTGCAGGGCATGCGCGAGCAAGGCCCGGAGGGTTATCGCAAGTTTATCCAAGACTACTTTAAGCGGCTGACCGAGGTGAAGGGGCGATGATATTTGAGCCCGTATTTGGGAGGAGATGGGGAGATAACGAGGGGATGTGGAGATGAAAAGAAGAGATGCATGCATGCCGCCAGCGCAAACGGCGCGCATCTCCCCATTCTTTCTTCATCCCCTTATCTCGTCCTCATCCCCATATCTCCACCCAAATAAGGGCCCGAATTAATTAGGCGGTGGGACTCGCTGCGCTCGGCCCACCCTACGGCCGCGCGGCCCACCGTACGGTTACGAGTAATTGAATGCTGGAATCTCTGCTGAAATCGATCGGGGTCGGCGACGATCTGCGCGAGCATCTCGAACAAGCCACGTTCGAGCTGCAGCGGCCGTGGTGGTTGTGGATCGGCCTGGCGCTGATGGCGCCGATTGGCTGGTATATCTACCAGCGGCAACGGCACAACCTGGCCAGCGTGCCGCCGGCGCTGCGCATCGCGCTTACGGCCACCCGCGTGGCCATTCTCCTGCTGCTGGTGCTGGTGTTGGCGGCGCCCTATCTGAAGCTCGATCTGACGCTCGAAAAGCTGCCCATCGTCGCCTTGTTGTTCGATCAGTCGCAGAGCATGGGTCTGCCCGCCGGCCCGTTCGAGAGCGACGCCGATTTTTTGTCGGCCGCCGACGCGGTGGGATATCCGGTGACCGAGGGCAAGATCGATCC
>DASVHB010000427.1:0-8418 GCA_036379195.1 Pirellulales bacterium | reverse complement strand
TGTTTGGAGCAGCATGCCAGACGATAGCTTGCTGGCTCTGGCGGAACGAGATGAGCTCCACCTGCCCGAGATTCTTGAAGCGCAGGTTCGGCGCATGCTGGCCGATCCGCGGTCGCGATCGCTCGTGACGAATTTCGCGGGCCAATGGCTCTATCTGCGCAACCTCGACTCGGTTCATCCCGACATGCGGCTGTTTCCCGATTTCGACGACAATCTGCGTCAGGCGATGCGGCAAGAAACCGAGCTTTTCGTCGAGAGCGTTCTGCGCGACGATCGGAGTGCCCTCGATCTGCTGAAGGCCGACTTTACCTATCTGAACGAGCGACTGGCCCGGCACTATGGCGTACCGCACGTGTTCGGCAGCGAATTTCGCCGCGTGGAAGTCGATGAGGCGCACCATCGTGGCAGCCTGCTGCGGCAAGGAAGCATTTTGACGGTTACCTCGTATGCGACGCGCACCTCGCCGGTGCTTCGCGGCCACTGGGTCCTTAAAAACCTTCTCGGAACGCCGCCCCCGCCGCCTCCGCCCGACGTGCCCGCACTCGACGACAGCAAGATCTCTGGCCGGCTCTCGGTGCGAGAGCGGCTCGAAGCGCACCGGGCGAACGCCGCCTGCGCCAATTGCCACGACCGAATGGATCCGGTGGGATTCAGCCTCGACAGCTTCGACGCCCTAGGCCGTTGGCGCCAGCGAGAGGCCGGGCATACCATCGACGTCGCGGGCGCATTGCCCGACGGTAGCGAGTTTCAGGGCGTTGATGGGCTGGAAGCGGCGCTGTTGAATCGTCCTGAGTTGTTTGTGCGCACGCTGACCGAAAAATTGTTGACGTTCGCGCTGGGCCGCGGAATCGAGTATTACGACGCACCGGCCGTTCGGCAGATGGTGCGGGAGGCAGCGCGCGACGACTACCGCCTCTCTCGCTTGATTCTAGAAATCGTCAAGAGCATGCCGTTTCAGATGAGGAACGCACGATGACCATCACGAAAAAAGCGATCATCTCCAGAAAAGCGTTGCCGCGACGCACGTTCTTGCGCGGCGCGGGAGCGACCCTGGCGCTGCCGCTGCTCGATGCGATGATTCCCGCGATGACCGCGGCCGACGATACTCCGGCAAACCCGGGCCGGCTACGGAGACTGGGCTTTGTTTATATGCCGATGGGCTGCGACGTAACGCGCTGGACACCGCCCGGCGGCGAAACACTCGACGAACTTTCGCCGACGCTGGCTCCCTTGGCGCCCGTCAAGAACGACATTGCCGTGATCAGCAATCTGGAATTGCGAAACGCCTATCCGGGAACTCACGCCACCTCGAACGCTTCGTTCCTGAGCGCGGCCAAGGCGAAACGCACGGAAAGCACCGATTATTATTTAGGCACGACGGTCGATCAGATCGCGGCCCAGCAGATCGGCCAAGACACCCAATTGCCGTCTCTCGAACTCTCGGTGGACTTGCTCTCGGTGGTCGGACAGTGCGACAACGGCTACGCCTGCGTGTATCAGAACAACCTATCGTGGTCGTCGCCCACGACTCCGTTGCCGGCCGAGGCCCATCCGCGGATCGTCTTCGAAAACCTCTTTGGCGAAGAAGGCGCCGCCGCCGACCGCCGCGCCGCCCTGAAGCGGCGGGCCAGCCTGCTCGATTCGGTCGCCGACGAATTCCAGCGGCTAAAAAAAGAGCTTGGCCCCGCCGACCAGTCGCGGGTTGCCGGGTATCTGGAGGCGGTCCGCGATGTCGAGCGGAGAATTCAGCAGGCCGAAGCAGTCGCGGGCGAGCACCCATTGCCCGATCTCGATCGGCCGGTCGGTGTGCCGGCTTCGTACGCCGATCATGCTCGTTTAATGTTCGACTTGCAGCGATTGGCGCTCGAAGGCGATATCACCCGCGTCATCACGTTTCAACTCGCCCGTGAAACAAGCAACCGCACCTACCCCGAAATCGGCGTCACCGAGCCGCATCATCCGCTCACGCACCACAACAACGACCCCGAGAAAATCGCCAAGGTGGCCGTAATCAATCGGTTCCATGTTTCGCTGTTTGCAGAGTTCCTTGAAAAGCTAAAGTCAACTCCCGAGGCCGGCGGCTCGCTGCTCGATCACGTGCTTTATCTGTACGGTAGCGGTATGGGCAACCCGAACCTGCACGACCATGTCAACCTGCCGATGATTGTCGCCGGTGGCGCGGCTGGCCGAATGCGAGGCGGCCGGCACCTTCGTTACGACACCGCCACGCCACTGGCCAACCTGCATCTGACGCTGTTAGATAAAGTCGGCGTCCGTCTCGAGTCGTTCGCCGACAGCAGCGGCAAAGTCGACGATCTGTTTCTGCCGCTTTCGATCTGAACCAGGAGACCAGCGCCGCGATGAACGTCCTACGAATGGCGATCGGAACAATCGCCGCCGGGCTGTTGTTGGCCGTTTCGGCTGCCGCGTCGGCGGCCGATTCGGTCGCCGAAGCCGCCGAGCGGAAAGATTTTGCGGCGCTCCGCGTGCTGTTGGGTCAGCAGGCCGACGCGCGTGCCGCTCAGGCCGACGGCATGACCGCGTTGCATTGGGCGGCCCACCATGGAGAGCTGGAAGCGGTAAAGCTGCTCATCGCCGCCGGAGCCGAGGTCGGCGCGCGCAGTCGCTACGGGGTAACGTCGCTGTCGCTCGCCTGCCTGCGCGGCCATGCCGCGGTTGTCCGCGTCTTGTTGGAGAATGGAGCCGACGCCAACACGGCTTTGCCCGGCGGCGAAACCGCGCTCATGACGGCCGCGCGTACCGGACTGGCGGACTCCGTGCGGGATTTGCTTGCCCATGGCGCAAGCGTCAATGCGCGCGAGCAGAAGGGTCAAACGGCCCTCATGTGGGCGGCTGCCGAAGGCAATACCGACGTGGTCGAGGCGTTGCTCAAAGCCGGTGCCGACTTTCGCACGCCGCTCGACTCGGGCTTTACCCCCTTCTTTTTTGCCGTGCGCGAGGGCCGCACGGACGTGGTCCTGCGCCTGCTCGAGGCGGGAATCGACGTAAACGACACGATGCATCCACGGGCAGGCGGCGGCGCTCGCAGACGAACGACTACGCCCTTGCTGCTGGCCGCGGCGACTGGCCATTTTGAACTCGGCGTCGCACTGCTCGACGCCGGCGCCGATCCGAACGCGCGGCCCGCCGGCTTCACCGCGCTGCACGCCATGACCTGGGTCCGCAAACCCATTCGCGGCGACGGCGACCCGCCGCCGACTGGTTCGGGCGCCGTCGACAGTCTCGAATTCGTCCGCCAACTGGTGTCGCGCGGCGCCGATGTCAACGCTCGGCTGGAACATGGCGAATCGGGCCAGGGCCGTTTTACCACCACGGGTTCGACTCCGTTCGTGTTGGCGGCACGAACTTCGGACCTGCCGCTGCTCAAGCTCTTGCTCGAACTGGGCGCCGATTCGCGGCTGGCCAACGCCGACCATTGCACTCCCCTGTTGGCCGCGGCGGGGGTCGGCGCGCTGGGAAACGGCGACGAAACGGCGGGCACCGAGGAAGAGGCCATCGAGACCGTCTTTTGGTTGTTGCAGCACGGCGCCCAGATCAACGCGGTCGACGACAACGGCGAGACGGTGATGCATGGCGCGGCATATCAAGAATGGGCCAGGCTCGCCGAGGTGCTCGTCGAGCACGGGGCAGACCTTCAGGTTTGGAACCGCGAGAACCGATGGGGGTGGACGCCGCTGATGGTGGCCCAAGGGCATCGTCCCGGCAATTACCGGCCATCGCCCCGCACTATCGCCACGCTGGAGACGCTGATGCGAGCCAAGGGCGTTGAGCCGCCGCCAGCGGCGCCGACCGCGCCGTGACTGGCAAGTTACTGCGCGGATGGTGCAAGGTCATTTAGCTCGAAGTGGGAGGGTTGACCTGGTCGAGCGACCGCAATTCCGCGGAGAGCGTCTCGATCTCACCTGCCAAGGGCTCGTACAGCGTCTCAGACTGCCCAAGCTCGCCCCGTCGTGCGGCGTCTTGCAATTCGCCGGCGGCTCGTACCGCCCCCGGGGCGCCGAAGTTCGCAGCCAATCCCTTGAGACTGTGCGCGGCTCGCTCAATTCCGGCCGCCTCGCCGGCGGCGATCGCGGTGGATAGCTCACTCAAGATCTTGGGGGCATCTTCCAGAAAGAACGCCGCCAGATCTCGTAAAAGCTGCTCGTTGCCGCCCAATCGCGCCAACGCGGAGCGATAATCGACTACCGATTCAGGCAGTGCGGCGCCGGCCGCGGCCACCGAGGGCGGCGGCGCGCGGCGGACTGCTGAGTCGATCACCTGGAAAAACGTTTCCAGGTCGCACGGCTTGCTAATCACCGCATCAAATCCATGAGCAGCCGATGCCTCTGCAATCGCCTCTGCCTGGTGCGCCGTCAAGGCCACCAGCGCCGCTCGGTGCCGCGCAAACGCGGCAGATCGCCGCAGCGCGTCGGCCGCCTGGCGGCCGTCCATGACGGGCATTTCCAAGTCGAGCAGCACGACGTCGAACGGACATTCAGCAGACGCCGCGGCGAACGCATCGACGGCCTCCTGGCCATTGCTGGTGGTGACTACCGTATGCCCGCGCCGCTCGAGCACGGTGCGGAAGAACTGCTGATTGGCCCGCGTATCTTCGGCCAACAACACATGCCAGCCGGCTGCGGCCCCGCCAAGTTGCTCCTCGATCGCCGCCAGCAGGTTTCCCGGCGGCGGCTGCGTGGCTCGCTCGACGATGCACGAAAAGCGAAACGCCACCGGATGGCGGGCATCGTCGGCAATCCAGAGTTGGCCGCCCATCAGCGTCACCAGGGCCGCGGCAATCGGCAAACTCAACCCCGCGCCGCGATAACCCTCGCGACGAAAAGAGTCGCTCACGAGGCATTCGCCCGGTTTGTCCGACACATCCGTGGTGGCTTCGAAGTCGGCATCGACATTGCCCAACGCGAAATGCAAGCGAACACGCAGCCCATCGCCAGGCTCAGCCGACGCGCGCAACACAAGCGGATTGGCCGAACGCAGTTTGGCCGAGCTGCGCACCAGGCCGGCGATGACTTGGGCCAACCGCCCTGAGTCTCCCTGCAGCCGGTCCGGCAGATCGCCTTCTATTGCCAGCGATAGCGGGATTTTTGTCCCCGGCGAGCGGTCGACGAGCGCGCGGGCCTGCTCGACCACCTCAGGCAGTGACATCTCGCCGCACGCCAAGGCGAGCGACCCCGCCTCGATCCGTGAAAAGTCGACTAACTCGTCCAGCAAGAGCAGCAGTCCATCGCTCGCTTGACGCACCGATTGCAGGCAAGACTTCTGCTCGGGGGCGAGTGGAGCGAGCAGCAACAGGTCCGTCATGCCGACAATCACGGTCATCGGCGAACGGAGTTCGTGGTTCAGATGTTCCAGCAGTTGTCGCGGCAAGGGTCGTACACTCCTCGACCTAGCCGTTCAGCGCCTCGGCAGCCGTCAGCACCATCTCGGCGATCTCGATCAATCGTTTGTTTTTACTGCTCGCCAGCTTCTGTAGACGCCGAAACGCCTCTTGTTCATCGACGTTCAGGTGTTTCATCAGCAGGCCTTTGGCGCGCTCGATCAACTTGCGATCGGCCAGCGCCTGCCGCAAGTCTTTGGCTTCTTGTTCCAACGATTTGAATTCCTCAAACCGCCGCGTGGCCAGGGCAATCGCCGGTTCAAGCTGCACCTGAGTGATCGGCTTCATCAGGTAGGCGAAGACGTGGTTTTCTTCAGCCCGCTCGATCAGTTCACGGTCGCAATGACCCGAAAGCAGGATAATCGGGGCACGACACTTCTCGTAAAGAATGCCGGCTGCGTCCAGGCCATCCATATCGGGCATGCGGATGTCGGTCATCACCAGATCGACGGGAGTGGTCAAGCACTGATCGACCAGCTCGCGGCCCGTCGAAGCGACCAGCGTCACTTCATGGCCCAAGGCCGTCAGCATTTTCCGCAGCACGTCGCGGACGTCCGACTCGTCATCGGCCACCGCCACTCGCAGGCGGACACTCGTTTCCGTTTCCCCAAGGGGTTGCTGTTTACTTTTCATGGTCGTCGGCATAACCGGGTCCTCAGTTTGCCTGCTCTGGTGATTTCGCAGTTTCAACCGCGATCGAGAACGGGCCGCATGCTCACGGCGGCCGCGCGGAAGCCTACCATAACACAAATTGGTATTTGGAGAAGCGGTCCGGCGCAATAAGTCGTCACGATCGGCCTTATTCGATCGACCCGCCGCACAGAGCAAAATATATGCCCTGGCGTTCCGTTCGGTGGCGACGGTCCCCGTCAGACTGCCAGAAACGATGGGTTTCGATCGCTCAGCGTGGCCAGCGAAAGCCCAGTCGAGATCGTGCGGGCAACACGCCTCTGCTGTGTCTACCGCGCTAGCGTATTGATCGCTCGACCCAGCGAATCGAGCCAGCGTTTAGCCGGACTTTCGGCCATTAGGGCGTTCGCATCGTGACCCGAGGCTCGGTACAATGGCTGCCGAGCATCGCTACGGCACGAGGGATGCACAAGGCCGGCGGTTCTTTGCTGGGCGGCGCCCTGAGGGTCATTGGCATGTCAAGCAACACAACGACGCATCAAACCGAACCTGATTGGCAATCGCGCAGCGGCGAGTATGCTGAATGGAGCCGCGAAATCGCCAGCGAATTGGGCGAGACGGTCGAGCAACACATTCGTGCTCAACCTCTAACCGCGGTCCTAATCGCGGGGGGCGTGGGCTTTCTGCTAGGGTGGTTTTCGACACGCCGGTCCTGAGGCTGCCAAGTCATGATTTCGGAATCGCGATTCTCGCGTCTCGACCCGCATGGGCCGCCCGGTGGCGAAATGCCCGGCGAATCGCCGCCCGACGATCCCGTGAGCCGCCTGGGCGAACAGTTCGTTGAATTGCGAGCCTATGCCTGGCAGCGGTGCGCCGCCCAGCTCGACCGTGTCTCGCTCGAGGTGCGACGAGCGGTGATGTTGGCGGCCATCGGGACCGTGGCGTTGCTGGCCGCGGCCGCCGCGGTGATTACCGCCGTCGTGCTGTTGCTCAGCGGGGCTGCCGGTGGAATTGCCGAGCTGCTGGAAGGCCGCCTGTGGTTGGCGCACTTGATCGTCAGCGGCGCCACACTCGGAACGGTCATGGCGCTTTTCGCGGTAGCTTATGCCGTCTGGGCGCGTGCTTCTCGTCGAAAAGCCAAGGAAAAATATGAGCGACGTACTCAAGAGCAGCGGCGACGCTTCGGCCACAGTGCTGCCGACCGAGCCACCGGGGCCTCGGGACGGGCGGCCGGAGGAACTTCGCATGCCTAACGAACCGAGCCGTGAGGCTGAATTTCTGCAATGGCAGGCCGATCAGGCAAAAGCCGCCTTCGATCAGACCTTTGAGGAGTTCAAGCAGTCGCTGCGCGACAGCGCCAAGCTGCGTGTTTGGGCACGGCGCCATCCCTGGGCCGTAACCGGCGCCGCCGCCGCGGGCGGTTTCCTGCTGGCCAAGATGGTGTTTTCGCCGTCGCAACCAGAACCGAGCGTGCGCGAAAGCCCGCCCTCGGGCAATGGCCAGCCGCACGAAAACACGCCCGAGCCGCGCCGCCACCGCTATGCCTGGCTATTGACTCCCCTGTGGGAGATTGTACAGCCGATGCTCGGCCAAGTGATCGGCTCGTTGCTGGGCGCCATCGCGGGCGCCGCTGGAGCATCGGCGGCGGGCATGACCGCGCAGTCGCATGGCGATGCTTCCACCGAGGACGGTGCTGGCGATGCCGACCACCACCCGGCCGAGGGTCCGGTGCCGTTCTAACACCGCCTGTCCGCGTTGATCGCAATGCGTCTAAGACGCGAGTGCTGCTGCCCGCGCGGCGTGCGTTACATCGACGGCATCGACATAGAGCACGACGCCCGCAACCCGCCGGCAGAATGCTTGGCAGAGCTGTTTTTCATAGAAGCTGTGTACGCGACCCCGCAAGGTAACCACACCGTTGTCGGCCTCGACCTCCAAGTGCCTCAGCCCCGGCACATGCCGAGTCGCGAGATAATTGGCCACGCGCCGCTCCAGGTCGCGGTCAGACTGCTCCCTCAAGACTTCACTCGACTGCATTCGTATCTCCAAGTCAAAATCCGTTTGTGCCGGGCGGAGTAGCAATGCGTATGCCACATGCCCTGTCATGCGGTTTTTTGCCTGCCAGCCCGGTCCACAACGCCTTGGTAAACCGTCTTTTAAGAAGTGTCGGAGATCCGAGTCAAGAGCGCGCGACCGGGGCACGATTTGGGAAAAAATGCGTCCGGCTTGTGCAAATTTCTGCCAACGCTGCAAGCAGAACAGAATCTTCGCTAATGGGTTCGTTTCGGCCTTGGCACGCGGGCGCCGCCCTTTCGCCGCCCGCGCCCCTCTTTACCGGCAGACGCGCTCTGCACCTCGGAAACCTTCTTGCCGATACTGTCACGCATTCG
>DASVHB010000426.1:0-3461 GCA_036379195.1 Pirellulales bacterium | reverse complement strand
AGGCGCTTGCAGGTCATCGCGCGGCAATCGGGCGTGGCGATGCCGGTCGCCGCCTCTCCAGCGCCAGCCGACTCGGTCGATGGCGCCGATCTATTCGATGGAGCGCCGGCGACCTCGCGTACGCGCAATGAAGCTCTGTTGCACGAATATGAACAGCGATTGCTGGTCTATGCCGACGACGAGCGCGGCTCGCGGCGGCAAACGGCGCTGCGGATGATCGGCATGGAAATCATCCATCGCCCCGATTTTTTGCCGGCGATCTTTTGGACGCGACTGAGCCGCTATTTCGAGTATGGCGATTGGGCAGAAGGCCGCGCCGCCGGGCGGGGCAAGAATGCGAAACGTACATCGACCATCGGTCCCGTGTTTCCCGTCAACGGAGCGAAGTCGCGGAAATGGGCCTTGCCAAAACAGGCCTGGGTAGCCGCCGGCGCGGCGGTGAGCCTCATTGTCTTGTTGAGCGCTGGGCTGAAAGTCGCCCGGTTTTTACGCGGCGCCGGTCAGGCCGAGGCCACGCACCCGAATGTGGCGCAAAACCCTGTTGACCAGCCGTCGCCGCCCAGGCAACCACAAGCCCCGCTTGCCCGCAGCAACGAAAAGACAACAGGCGAACAGGGGCCTCGTCCAAAGCCAACTCCGAGACCAAGCCCATCGGCAGGCCGAGCTTCGCCGCCCGCGGTTGCCGCGCCCGACAAGCCGGCCGAAAACGCTGCTGATCGTCCAGCAGCGAGTAAATTGACCGACAAACAGGTCGATGCACATGCCGCGGCGCCGGACGCCGCGATACCTAAGATGCCGGACAAAACCGTGGCGGCGAGTGCCGACGACGAAAAACCGCCAACCAGCGCCGCGGACGATGGTTCGATAGCGCCAAGCAGCGACGCCAGCGGCAAAACTGCCGCTAGCAAAGATGCCAGCGTCAACGATGGGCCAAACAACGATGGTCCAAGCTCCGACGAGCCGCCGGCTTCCGACGATTCGGACGAATCGGAGGAATCGGAGGATCCGGCGGCGCCACCAGGTGTCACGGCCGATGCACCCGACCAAAGCGTTCCCACGTTTACCGGTAATTCCCGGGCCTACGATACCCTGCTCATCTGGCCCTGGGACACGGCTCCTGAGAAGCCAAAGTTGATCCTGCGTGGCCTGGAGTTTGTAAACCGCCATCTGATCGGACCTGGCAAAATTGTCGCCACCGAGACCAGCGACGGGCTCGACGCCGCCTTGGTCCGGGGCGAGGCCACGCCCGTGCCGCTGGCAACCCTGCGCGTAACCGCGAAGGGCCTTTCGTTCCAGTGGGCAAAGCTAGGCGAAAACACCCACCCCGCGCGCGAGTGCCAGGGTTTTCTGCGCCGCTGCGTGGTCAAGGTCGAGTCGGCGGGGCCGCCGCTCTATATCGCTCTTTCGAAGCCCAGCCAGCTCGATCCTTTGCCGCTGTCGAATGCCGCCGGTAAGCTCGACGCGCATGCCCTGAAGCAGGCGGCCTTTCCACCCTTGCCCGACGACGAATTGCTACTTGGCCCAGGGCGAATTGTGCTCGACGATGGCCAATCGCTGTTGTTCGGCGTCAGGCCGACCGAAACGGCCCCCTATATCATTGCCGACCCGCCCAGGGAGTTCCAACTCGACGCGGTCCAAGTAAGCTGGAACCACGATGAGCAGGCTTCGACCTGGCGGGTCAGGGTGGGTGTGCCCGACAGTCCCGAACTGGCCGAAGAAAATGCTTTGCTCAAGAAGGATCGCCGGTTATTGTCAGAGATTAAGAAACTACTGTCGGTCAGGCGTCCCAGTCCAAGCGCCATGCGCAGCTTCAAAACAAAGCCCCGAGAAGAATTCAACGCACGCATGGCGGAGTTGGCCGACTTAATTCAACATCCATCCGCGCCGGTGCTGGCGGCTCAGCCCGATGACGGCGCGATGTCGGCTTATCAACAAAAGCTCAACCAGTTGATCGAGGCCGCCGGGCAGGCCAAAGACAAGCTAAGCAAGCAGATCACCGACCGCGCGAGGCACGTTGAGGCCCAGCAACGCCAGCTCGATCGGCGAATGATCATGTTGCGCCCGCATGCCTCGTCGATCTCGGCGGTCATTTATCGCGAGGTCGATGAAGGCTTGCAGGCGCCATATGTTTTACTGGGAGACCCGGCGCCGCCCCCGCGGCGCGAGCGCCCCGCAAAGGATGACGAGGAAGACGATTGACCAAAGACCATCAAACGCTGTAACGATCGCAGCCCCATGATGAGATACACCATCGTATTGCTGGCGGCCTGTTTGCCGCTGGCCGCGCTGACCGGCTGGAGCCTTTGGAAGGCCATCGCCGATCGCGCCGACGCGCCTGCCGCCGGCGACCAGCGGTCCGCCGCGCTGATCGGCGAGGAAGCGGCGGGCACGGCCGCCAAGTCGCAGAAAGACGAAGCGGTGGTCCACGAGCTGGCTCGCACGGGGCTGTTCGATACGCTCTCGCCTGAGCTTCCACCGCCGGCCAGCCCGTCGCTGGCGAAAAGCGTCGACCGCTGGCGGCAATCGGAAGCGGCCCGGCGGCTGGTGAAAAAATACGCTGATCTGGGGCTGGTCTTGCCCGCGACCGAAGCTTCGCCTGTGGTGCGACGAAAGCGGGCCGAGCAGGGTGTCACCAAGCTCCGCACGTTTGCCGAGCAGCGGGCCAATTTTGCCAAGGTCGACGGCGCCGACGAATTCTTCGCCCTTGTCGACCGCAAGGTCTCGCAACTGGAGAACGAGATCGCGCGCTTTCAGCAGCAAGACCGGGTGGGCGACGCCCTGGCCTTAGCCATCGACGATCTGAACCGCGGTCGCTACGACGCCTGCCTGAAAGAATTGGGCGGCACTCCCTTGGCCGAGGCCGCCGATGCCGACATCGTCGAGCAAGTGCGCACGCTGCGTAAACGCGCCGAGTATTTGAGAGCCTACGAAGCGCTGTCGTCGCGCACTTCCGGCGGGCCGGCCGACCGCGACCTGTTCAACGATCTCGAAAAATTCTTGCGGCGCTGGCCCGATCCGCCCACGCGCGCCGAGGCCGACCAGCAGGCGAACATCGAGCAGCGTCGCGATCGCTTGAAAATGGAGTTGACCGTGGCGTCGCTGGGCCAGGCGACCAACCTGGACAGCCTGTTGGAAGACGCGGCCAAAATCGTGGGCGACAATCGGCTGACCGACGATGTGAAGCAAGACGCGCGCCGCCAGGTGAATCAATGGCTGCTCGAGCGGGCATTTCCGCGGTTGGAACCGCCCGACGATTTGCTTGGCAAGCAAGAGGCGGTCACCAAAAGCGGGCAGCGAAAGATCGGCATTTTCTTTTTGCCGCCCGGCGCCGAGCAGTGGCGATTTTGGACCGATCGCAAGCACCGCCAAACGGCGCCCCGCGGCGACGAGCAGATCAGCCGCGACGGTTTTGAACAGCCGCCCGGCACGCCGCACTATGTGACCTGGGCGCAAGCGTACGA
>DASVHB010000425.1:0-7180 GCA_036379195.1 Pirellulales bacterium | reverse complement strand
ATGGCAGCGGCGTCGGCATCGACGACAGCACCGTCAGCGATTCGAAGTTTTCGGTCTATCGCGACGGCGTCCGCCTGACCTCGGGCATCGACTACTTCTTCAGCTACGACACCAACACCAAGACAGCATACTTCACGCCCGCCACCGGCACGTGGGCCACCGGGCACCAGTACACTATCTATGTCAACAACGGCAGTCACTTCGACCTGAGCAACACGGCGGCGGCCACGCCGCAAAACGCGATCAAAGATCTGGCGGGCAATCCGCTGCAGCCCAACCGCGGCACCGGCTCGCCGACCGCCGGCTTCACGCAATTTGACATTCTCTTGCAAAACACCGGCGGCGATGCGCCCTCGGTCGGCGTGCCCGGTATTCAGAGCACGCCCGAAAACACACCGCTGGCGTTCGGCGCCGCCAACCCGATTACTATCTTCAATATCGACGCGCCGGGCGACACGCTCACCGTGACGCTGGCCACCAGCCAGGGCACCTTGTCGCTGGACAAGAACGTCGCCAATGTGACAGTGAGCGGCAACGGCACGTCGAACGTGGTAATTACGGGTACGGCGGCGGCTATCAACGCAGCGCTCAGCGGCGTAGCGGCGGGCCAGACCTCCCTCACGCCGCTCACCTTTACGCCCACGCAGTACTTCTTTGGCACCGCCACCATCCAGGTTGCGGCGACCGATCCGGCCACCGGCCTCACCGGCAACGGCGTGGCCACCATTGGCGTCACCGAGACCAACCAAGCGCCGCTGATCAACGTGCCGCCGCTGCAGTCGGTCAACGAAAATCCAAGTTTTGCCCTGGTCTTCTCGGCGGCCACCGGCAACGCCATTACGATCACCGATCCGAATGGCGGCAACGGCCCCGACCAGGTGACGATCGCCGTTCCCAACGGCATCGTTACGTTAAGCGGCACCAGCGGCCTGACGTTCTCGCAGGGTAGCCGCGTGGGCAGCCAAATGACGTTCTCCGGGTTGCTTTCCGACATCAACGCCGCGCTCAACGGCATGACTTTCCTGCCCGCCCATAACTTCGCGGGCGCGACCTCCATTCAGTTCTCGGCCGCCGGCCAGGCGACCGGCGCCAACCCGGTCGGCGCCGGCAAAGCCTTGATTAACGTGGTCGCGGTCAATCAGCCGCCGGCTGGCTCGATACCCGATGTCACCGCCAGCGAGGTGAGCCAGCCGACCGTCATTCGCGTGATCGACCTGAATCAATACATCGTCGATCCCGACGTGAACAACACGCCGCCCGAAGCTCCGCCGACCTTCGTGGTGACAGGCAACACCAACAACTCGCTGCTGAGCGCCACCATCAACGGTCATTTGCTGACGTTGACCTTGAACGCTTACCAGTTCGGCTCGACGAGCATTACCATCTCGGCCATCGACGGCAACCCGGTGGGCGCTCGTCCATTTTCCACCACGTTCAATGTCACGGTCTCGAAGGTCAATTTCCCGGCCATCACCACGCCGAGCGAATACGAATACACTCCGGGACAGCCGCTGGTGATCACGTCGCCGGGGGTGCTGTCGGGCGATCTCGATCCGAACGGCAATCCGCTTACGGCAGTGCTGTTCCAGGTGCCGAATCATGGCAAGTTGGTCCTCAACGGCGACGGTTCGTTCAGCTACGTGCCCGACCCCGGGTTCAACGGTCGCGACAGCTTCATCTACAAAGTCGACAATGGCACCGGCGCGAACAACCGCACCGCGGCCACCGTGTATCTCGACTCGCCCACATCGCTGTGGGTGGCGCGCATGTATTCCGAGGTGCTGGGCCGCACCACCCAGCCCGGCGACGCGGAGATTAACTATTGGGTCGGGCAGTTGAACGCCGGCATGACCCGCACCCAGGTGGCCCAGTTCTTTGTGACCAGCCCCGAGCGCCGCAGCCACGTGATCGCCGATCTCTACGAAACGTATCTGGGCCGCGCGGTCGATCCGGCGGGCCTTAGCTACTGGCTCGGCGTCTGGAACGCCAACCAGGGACCCGAGCAAGTGCAGGCCGGCATCATCGGTTCACAAGAGTTCTTCCAAACGGCCGGTGGCACGCCGCAGGCCTGGGTGACGGCGCTCTATCAGAACTTGTTCGAGCGCAATCCCGGTCCTAGCGAAGTGGCCTATTGGGTGGGCGTCATCCAGACGCAGTCGCGGGCCAGCGTGGTGCTGGGCTTCGTGACCAGCGACGAATACCGCCTGAACCTGCTGCGCGGCATTCCCAACGATCCGGACGATCCCGACGGGACGAATGATCCCAACGAGCCGAACGACTCGGGCTGGTACGTGCAATACTTGCACCGGCCCATCGACCAGTCGGGTGCGCTCTATTGGCTGAACCAGATGAAGGCCGGCTATCCGCAGGAAGCCATCTTGGAAGGCATCTTGGGTAGCGATGAGTACTTCAACCGCGCCTAACCGGCGAGGGGCAGCCAACTAGGCCGATAAAAAATTGAGCAGGCCCGGAGAGATGAATTTCCGGGCCTGCTCGGATGAAATTAGACCTGCCGACAGGTAACATCAATGTATCGTCAGGGGTGCCAGCAGTGCAAGCATGGCGTGATGCCCCAGCGACACCATCCCCCACAGTAGGCGGCAAGGGAGTCGGCATGGCCAAGAAAAAGCAAGCGGCAAAAACTTCGGCGCGATCTGCGCGGCCCAAAGTGGCCGGGCGCAAGCAAGCCAAGCGCGTGGCGCGCGCCGCATCGCCGCCTCGCGGCGTTTCCGAACACGGCTCGAAGACGCATGGCTATCGCCATGAAGTGGGCCCCAATCCACATCACGGGTCGCTCACCCTCGATCTCGATGTTTCGAGTGGTCGCGGCCAGCATCCTCCCATGCCCGCATTCGTCGGCTTCACGGCCGAAATCGCCGATGAGCGTTGGTCCGACCAATTTGCCTTCCGGCTCATCGCCATTCAGGGCGGCACGGTGCGCGTGAGGATTACCCGAGTCGATCGCGGCCTCGACGAGCTCTCGTGGGGCGCCAACCTGGTTGTCCACGTGCTGGTGGTCGATCAGTAATTGCCACAATGCCGGGCTACAAAGCGTTGCCGTATCTCGGGGTTCATCGGTTTTCGCTCGCCCGAGTACGGTCCTTGACCAGCCGCCGCGTTGGCCTAAACTGATTAGTTTGGATCCATCGGGGCTTTTTCGGATTCTGCCGTGCCTGGAACTTGCGTAATTGGCCTGCAATGGGGCGATGAGGCCAAAGGCAAAATCGTCGACCTGCTCACCGAATGCCACGATGTGGTCGTAAGGTATCAGGGCGGCGCCAATGCCGGGCATACCGTCGTCACCGGCGGACAAACCTATAAACTGTCGCTCATTCCCAGCGGCATTCTGCGATCGGGCGTGCAATGCGTCGTCACCGGCGGCGTGGTGCTCAACCCGCCCAGCATTTTGGGCGAAATCGACGAGCTGCGCAGCCGCGGCGTCGAAGTCGGCGGAAACCTGCTGATCAGCGATCGGGCGCACGTCATCTTTCCCTGGCACATGGTCGAAGACCGCTTGACCGAGGGCGCGGCGCGAAATGGCGAAGCCATCGGCACCACCATGCGCGGCATCGGTCCCTGCTACCGAGATAAAGTGGGCCGGGCCAACGCCATCCGCCTGGGCGATCTCTACCACGCCGATTTCCGCGAGCGCGTCGCACGCATCGTCGCCCACAAGAGCCGCATCATCGCCGCGGTTGCCGGCGAACAAGAGGCCAACAGCCTCGACGCCGCCCGTATCGCCGCCGATTACGAACAATATGCCGAGCGGCTGCGGCCCCACGTCGCCGACACCACCACCTACCTGCTCGACACGCTGGAAGCGGGCCGGCGCGTGCTTTTCGAGGGCGCCCAGGGAGCGCTGCTCGATATCGACCACGGCACGTTTCCTTATGTGACCAGCAGCAACAGCTCGGGCGTGGGCATTGCCTCGGGGGCGGGCGTGCCTGGCTGTTACCTGAACAAGATTATTGGCGTGGTTAAGGCCTATGGCACTCGGGTGGGCGGCGGGCCGTTTCCCACCGAGCAAGACAACGACGTGGGCCAGCACTTGCGCGACCGCGGCAACGAATATGGCACGGTCACCCGTCGCCCGCGCCGCTGCGGCTGGTTCGACGCGGTGGCCGCGCGCTATACCGCCCGGCTTAGCGGCATCGACACGCTGGCCGTCATGTTGCTCGACGTGCTCAGCGAGTTGGAAGAAATCAAGATTTGCACGGCCTACGAGATCGACGGGCGGCGGGTGACGGTGTTTCCCAGCCAGGTCGACGATTTGCGGCGGGCGCGCCCGGTGTATGAAACGCTGCCCGGCTGGCGGCAAGAAATCAGCCACGTTCGCTTGCTGTCCGGATTGCCCGAAAACGCCCGACGTTATCTCGACCGCCTCAGCCAGATGATCGGTCGCCCGATTGAGATAGTCTCGGTCGGCGCCGATCGCGAGCAGACCATTCAAGCCGGCCCAGCGTAAGCGGGTCTTTCCATGCCGCAGACCTCCATCAGCCCCCGCGAAGCCCTGGACGACGTGCCCCACCAGCGGCGCCCGCGGCACATCGCCATCATCATGGACGGCAACGGGCGGTGGGCGCAGCGCCGTGGGTTGCCGCGCATCGAAGGCCACCGCCGCGGCGTGGCCAGCGTGCGGGCCGCCACCGAAGAGTGCGCCCGCCTGGGCATCGAGCAGTTGACACTCTATTGTCTGTCGAGCGAAAACTGGAAGCGCCCGCAACACGAGCTCGATTTGCTCATGCAGTTGCTCGAGCAATACCTGATCGAAGAGCGCACCACCCTCATCAACGAAAACATTCGGCTGGCGGTGATCGGCCGCCGCGACGGGCTGCCGGCCAGCGTGCTGGACGAGATGGACAAGACCATCGAGTTGAGCAGCATTCACACGGGCATGAGGCTCTGCCTGGCCATCAACTACGGCGGGCGGGGCGAGGTCGTCGACGCCGTCCGAGCGATCGCCGACGACGTGCGGCGCGGCCGGCTGTCGCCCGACGAGATCGACGAAGAGACGATCAGCGAGCATCTTTACACCGCCGGCATGTGCGACCCCGATCTGCTGATTCGCACGGCGGGCGAAATGCGCGTCAGTAATTTTTTGCTGTGGCAGATCAGCTATGCCGAGCTGTGGGTGACCGAGCATTGCTGGCCCGAGTTCCGCGAGGCCGACCTGCACGCCGCGATTCGCGACTTCGCCGCGCGCGACCGGCGCTTCGGGGGCCTGAAACCGTTGGCCTGAGCCGCCCATGCTTGTTTGGCGACTGCTGCTGGGAACGGTGCTCATCGTCGCCCTGCTCGCGCTGTGCTGGGCCGACGCGCATGCCGCGACACCGGGCGTTTGGTTGTTTCCACTCGCGCTGATCATTACCATCTTGGCCAGTGGCGAGCTGCTAGGACTGTTCCACGCTCGCGGCATTCGGCCAGTCGCTTGGGTCGTGTACGCAGGCAATATCGCCATCGTCTCGGCCAACTGGCGGGTGAACCTGCCGGCGGGGCCGCTATCGGGTCCGTTTGACGCGCCCGCATTGGCGCTCGCGTGGGCGTGCGTTTTGGCATTCCTGGCCGAGATGGTGCGGTTTCGGGAGCCAGGCCGTAGCTTCGAGCCGTTGGCTGCCACTCTGCTCGCGCTGGTCTACATCGGCTGGCTGACGAGTTTTCTGGTTCAGCTTCGGCTGCTTGACGGTGGATGGCAAGGCATGGCCGCCCTGGCCAGCATGATTGCCGTGGTCAAAATGGGCGATACAGGGGCTTATACCGTGGGCCGGCTGCTCGGCAGGCACAAGCTGGCGCCCCGGCTGAGTTCCGGCAAAACCGTCGAAGGGCTCATCGGCGGGCTGGTGTTCGCGGCTTTTGCCTCCTGGGCGGTGTTTCACTGGCTCGCGCCGCGGCGGGCGCCCGCATCTGCCAATACTGCGCCCGAGTTTGGTTGGCTGGCGTATGGGTTAGTGGTCGGGGTGGCTGGCGTGATCGGCGACCTGGCCGAATCGCTGCTCAAGCGCGATGCGGGAAGGAAAGACTCGAGCACCTGGATGCCAGGCTTCGGAGGTGTGCTCGATATCGTCGATTCGCTGCTCTTCGCCGCCCCAGTGGCGTATGGCTTTTGGGCGCTGGGCTGGGTGTGACAAGACAGCCCCGGCCCTTGTGGCCGGCTGACGGCTGCAAACCCGTGAGCGCGGATCGCTGATCGGACGTCCCCATCCGCCGGGCACAAGGCTCGAAGCTACCTCGGGAACGGCGTTAACGCCGCAGAATAGGCGGTTCGACAGAAGGGGCTTGTCGCGATATATTCTCGCCATGCTCATGGAACCAATCTCGCTCACCGACGCCGCCACCGGCGCATCGGCAAAAATACTTTCGGGGCTGGGCTTCAACTGCTACAGCTTTCAGCCGGTGCTTGGCGGCCAGCCCAGCGAAGTTCTCTGGTCGGAGGACGATTTTCCGTCGGGCCAGTGCAAGCCCTCGCACAGCGGCATCCCGATTTTGTTTCCCTTTCCGGGACGACTGCGTGGTTCGCATCTGGCCTACGAAGGGCAAACCTATCCGCTGGGCAGCGACGATGGCCGGGGAAACGCTATTCACGGCTTTGTGTTAAATCGTCCGTGGCGGGTTGTCGAGCGGTTGCCGCACCGTGCCGTCGGCGAGTTTCACGCCTCGATCGACGAGCCCGGCCTGAACCGCCGCTGGCCCGCCGACTTCCGATTGACCATGGCCTACGAGCTGCGCGGCAACTCGCTGACGGCTGAGATTCAGGTGCAAAATCCCGGGCCGGGTCGGCTGCCGTTCGGCCTGGGGCTGCACCCATATTTTCGCGTGCCTCTGGGCGACGGTGGCCGCGCGGACGATTGCCGCGTCACCGCGCCCGTTTCGGAATATTGGGAGCTGGCCGGCATGTTGCCCACCGGGCGGCGGCTGCCCGCCGATGGCCCACGCGCCTTGGCCGCGGGCACGACCTTTGGGCAGATGCAGTTGGACGACGTCTTTACGGGGTTACCGACGGGCACCGACGTGCATCGGGCGACGATCGAAGACCCGCACCATCGGCGGACGCTCGAACTGGCGTTCGACGCCTCGTTCCGAGAGTGCGTCGTCTATAACCCGCCGCACCGCGAAGCGGTGTGCATCGAGCCCTACACCTGCGTGCCCGACGCCTACGAGTTGCAAGCGGCGGGCATCGACACGG
>DASVHB010000424.1:0-2367 GCA_036379195.1 Pirellulales bacterium | reverse complement strand
GGAATGCTCGACGTGCGGCGGCAGCCGCCTGCGCGACGACGCCGCGGCCGTGCGTTTCCGCGGCCAGACGATGGACGAAGTTTGCCGCACGCCGCTGGGCAAGTTGCTGGAACAAACCGCCGGCCTCAAGCTCACCGGTTCCGAACGAAAAATCGCCGGCGAGTTGGCGCGCGAAGTAACCAATCGTTTGCAGTTCTTGGTCGATGTCGGTCTGGAATACCTCACCTTGAACCGCTCGGCGCCGACGCTCTCCGGCGGCGAGGCGCAGCGCATTCGCCTGGGCAGCCAGGTGGGCAGCGGACTGACCGGCGTACTCTACGTGCTTGATGAACCGACCATCGGTCTGCACCCGCGCGACAACCGCCGGCTGCTCAAGGCCCTGGTCAAACTTCGCGACCTGGGCAACACGCTGCTCATGGTCGAGCACGATCGCGAAGTGGTCGAAAGCGCCGACCAATTGCTCGATTTCGGTCCCGGCGCGGGCGAGCACGGCGGGCAGATCGTCGCCCGCGGCACGCCGGCCGAAGTGGCGAAACAAAAAGCTTCGGTAACAGGCCCTTATCTTTCGGGCGCAAAAGCCATCGGCGTGCCGACCAATCGACGAAAGCCGGGCGGCGATTGGGTGGAAATCATCGGCGCGCGGCACAACAACCTGCGCGGCGTCGATGCCCGTATTCCCCTTTGTACGCTCACGGCCATCACCGGCGTGAGCGGCAGCGGCAAAAGCTCGCTGATTGAAGACGTGCTGTATAGCGCGCTGGCCCGCAAGCTGCACCGGGCGCGGACTTTTCCCGCGCCGCACGACGCCATTCGCGGTGTCGAGCGGATTAACAAGGTGATTCGCGTCGATCAGCAGCCTTTGGGCAACACGCCCACCTCGAACCCCGCCACCTACACCGGCGCGTTTGAGTACATTCGGGCGCTGTACTCGCAGTTGCCCGACGCCAAGTTGCGCGGCTACACGCCGCGGCGGTTCAGCTTCAACGTGCCGGGCGGGCGCTGCGAAAAGTGCGAGGGGAACGGGCAGTTGCGCATCGAGATGCACTTTTTGCCCGATGTCTGGGTCGAGTGCGACGAGTGCCGCGGCCGCCGCTACAACCAAGAAACGCTCGGTGTGCGATACAAGGGTGAAAGCATCGCCGACGTGCTCGACATGCCCTGCGGCCGCGCGGCCAAACTTTTTGAAAACATCCCGAAAGTCCGCCGCATTCTGCAAACGCTCTGCGACGTGGGGCTGGATTACGTCCGCCTGGGCCAGGCCGCCCCGACGCTTTCTGGCGGAGAGGCGCAGCGTGTGAAGTTGGCCGCCGAGTTGGCGCGGCCTGACACGGGCAACACGCTTTACCTGCTCGATGAGCCGACCACCGGCCTGCACTTTGACGACCTGGCCAAGCTCTTGGACGTGCTCAATCGGCTGGTCGATCTGGGCAACACGGTGGTGGTGATCGAGCACAATCTCGACGTGATCAAAACGGCCGATTGGGTGATCGACATGGGCCCCGAGGCGGGCGATGGCGGCGGGCACGTCGTCGCCTCCGGCACGCCGGAGGAGGTGGTGGCCCATGCCGAACGGGCCGCGGCGGCGCTGGGGATCAAGGGGAAGGCGGGGAGACAAAGAGACAAGGGGACAAGGGGACAAGGAGACAAGGAGACAAAGAGTAGCGGGATTCGTAAGAATTCCGGCGCTGACGCGACAAGTGCGCTCTATCGCTCGCATACCGGCGAGATGCTGGCGGCGGCATTGGCGGCGGGGCCGCACGTCGAACGCAAGCCGCATGATTTCACGGCGCAAAATGAAACGCGGTCGGGCGATCTCGATATCACCGAGGTCGGCAAAGAGGCGCAAATGCCCTGGGAGGCCGACGGCCGGCAGTGGCACTCGCGCGACCGCGTGGGTCGCACCGGTCAACCTTGTCGCTGGGACGGCAAAATCCTGGCGGCGGTCGTCGACCGCGTTCAAGAACTGGGCGACTTTAGCCCGACCGATTGGAGCGCTCGCACGGTGGTGGAGATTTGCGCCGCCAAAAAAGCCGACGGCTGGTTTCTGCACGCGATCACGGGCGAAGAGTGGCTGTTGAAGCTGAAGTTCCGCGTGGCGAAGCGCACCTTCCAACGCGACGATCTGATCAACCAACTCGACCTCAAGCCCTTGAACGAGATGCATCACTTGCCGGTTTATGGCAGCGAGCCGCGCGTGAAGTGCAAGCAGCTTCGCGGTCCTTGGCAGGAGGTGCAGTTGGCCGTCTACGCCTACGAAGAGATCGATCGTCCGGCCTTTTGGCAATTCGTGGAACGGGCGGTCGCCGGTTTCCGCGCCTTTACCGAGCGTGTCGAGCAGCAGCCCGAAGACGTCATGCCTTGGAAAGT
>DASVHB010000423.1:0-3044 GCA_036379195.1 Pirellulales bacterium | reverse complement strand
CGTACCGCGAAGATGGGCCACAATGTGGTTTTGAAGCCGTGTCGGCCATCGGCATACTTTAAGCTAAGGCAGGCAAACGTGGCCCGAGGGCCGGCGGGAGGCAATCGCGCCGCCAAGGGACGACCGCCATACTCGGATGTTGACCCATCGCGGGTGAAAGGTCAAGGCGCCTCGCGCGGCGTGGGCGAAAAGGCCCCCGCGCGGGGGCGGACTCTGCCCAAAGCACAACGATCACCCTCTGCGAGGCACGCCCAAACTATAGCATTTTGTGCCCATTCAAGCCGCGATTACGATGGTGGCGGCGGTGGTATGCGATTCGCCTTGCTATCGGCCGAGCCTCACGGCCAGAGCGTCTCCGCGGCGCCTGGAAAAAACTTCGGCACATGCCGGAAACCTGGCTCGGTTGCCGGCCTTTTGACAAGGAGCATGGTATGTCAGGATTGAAGAGTGCTTGGAACGTTAGCGGACGGAACATTCTGTTAGGCGCCTGGGTGGCGCTGATCGGGCCCACGGCTGTGTTGAAGGCCCAGGAGCGCGATGATTCGCGCACGGCTCGCGGCACCGTCGAACGCCTGAACACGGCGCCCAAGGGCGAGATCGACGGCGCGATTCTCGACGATGGAACTTTTCTCCACTGGCCGCCGCACCTGGAAGACCGGTTCTCCGCGGTGGTCCGCAAGGGCGATCGGGTCGAAGCGTCCGGCCGCATCGAGACCGGCAAACGAGGCGAAACCCGCTTCGAGGTGCGCACGCTCACCAATCTCGATTCGCGCGCGACTGTCGAGAATAATGAACCGCGCGGAAAGCGCAAGAAAGATCGCCGCGGGCCGCCGCCTCCGCCGCGCCGCTCGGGTCCTTCGGAAACAATCCGGGGCACGGTCGAACGCCTGAACACGGCGCCCAAAGGCGAGATCGACGGCGCGATTCTGGACGACGGCACGTTCATCCATTGGCCGCCGCACCTGGAAGACCGCTTCGCCGCCGTGGTTGAGCGCGGCGACCGTATTGAGGCGGTGGGTTTCCGCGGCACGGGCAAACGGGGTGACGAGCGTTTCGAGGTCGAATCGCTAACAAATCTGCGCACCGATCGGACGGTCGAGCGCGACGATGGCCCTCCGCCCGAACGCCGCCGCGATGAACGTCGCGACGACCGCGGCGCGAAGGATAGTCGTTCCGAACGCATTCGCCAGCTCAAGGCAGATGTCGAGCGCATCGAACGCGAGATCGAGCGTCTGGAACGCGACCTGTAGAAGACGAATACGCTCAATCACAAGTATGCCGCCGCTGCCCAGAAAACTCGCCGTTCCGGTCGCCTTGCAAGTGGCGGTCGTCGCGGCGTTGTTTTTGGGCTCGTTGGGCGCGCTGGCTTACGATTTCTATTCCGCGCGCCCCATGCCCCAGCGTGAGAGGGAGTTGAAAGCGCAACTTCGCGAGGCCAGCGCCCGCATGGCGGCCGCCGCGGCAACCATGCGCGGCGGCGCTCGGCCTGCCAGCGTCGAAGAGCTCGACGCTCAAAGCCGCGCACTCGGACGCATTACGACACGCGTGCTGAGCGACTATCCAGGCGTCGAAGGAGGATTTTATTTGAATGGCGAGGTCGATCGCTTCAGCGGCTACGATTTCCCCACCGATCGACCGCGCCGGCGGCATCCGGGCAAGAATGAGCCCCCGCCACGCGAGGAAGCTTACATCCGCCTGCAAGCGCGTGAAAGCTTGTCGTTGCCCGCCGGCGAGTATTCAGCCACCGTGCAAGACGTCGGTCCCAGCCGAGTGATGATCGTCACCGAGCCTGTGGGATCTCCGCCCGCCGCGGCGGCCACCTGGCTGATGTATCGGCTGGTCGACCCGCGCGCGCTCGATCGGCAGATGAGGCGCTACCGCGCTTCGACCATGCTGGCCCTCGGCGGTTTGCTCTTGGCCATGCTGCTCATGTTGCGCTTGGCGAGCAACTTGAAGCGCCAGCAGCACGAGCAGGCCCGGCTGCAAGACGAGCTGCGCCGTTCCGAACGCCTGGCGGCTTTGGGAAAGTTGCTGGCCGGCGTGGCCCACGAAGTCCGCAACCCGCTGGCCGCCATCCGTTCGACCGTGCAACTGTGGCAGCGGCTGCCCGAACAATCGCGCAGCCCCGAGTCGCTGGACGCGGTCATTCGTTCGGTCGACCGCTTGAACGAAACGGTGAGCCAGCTACTGTACTTTTCACGGGCCGACGGCACAGCGCGCGAGCCGGTCGACGTGAATCAATTATTGACCGAGACGTTGGAGTTGTTCGCCGCGCAGGCTGCCGCCCAGCGTGTGACGCTGCTCACCCGACTGGCCAGCGATCTGCGCGTACTCGAAGGCTCGCCGGCGGCGTTGCGGCAAGTGTTTGTGAATCTGACGACGAACGCATTACAAGCCATGCCCGGTGGTGGAGAACTGGAGGTCATGACCCAGCGTGGCTCTGGCGGCGGCGCGCTGATCGAATTTGCCGACACGGGGCCGGGCATACCATCGGAGATCGAGCCGCACCTGTTCGAGCCATTTTTCACCACTCGCCCCGAGGGTACCGGGCTGGGCCTGGCCCTCTGCCGCGAGATCATCACTCAGCATGATGGTACGATCGAGTGCGTCGAACTAATGAAACCCGGCGCCCGCTTCCGCATCGTGTTGCCTGCGACTAGCTGACCAGTTTTGGACAACACATGCAGATGGCCGGGGCAGAATCGAAGCGATGCCCCGGTTAGTTCCAGCCGGGGCATCGGCAAGCCTCTGCCCCAGCTACCGGGATCATAAAAGATAAACCATTTTTCACGATGCCTAAGCCGTCCCATCAAACCGTGATTCTCGTCGCCGACGACGATCGCACCATTCGTGCGAACCTGGCGATGTTGCTCTCGGCCGAGGGCTACCAAGTGCGTGAAGCGGAGAATGGCCGGCAGACCGCCGACGCGCTGTCGCGGGCCGAGGTGCATTTGGCCCTGCTCGACTTGAAGATGCCGGAAATGGGCGGGCTCGAGGTGCTACGGCAGTTCCAAGCCGAACTGGAGGAAACGCCCGTCATCGTC
>DASVHB010000422.1:0-3904 GCA_036379195.1 Pirellulales bacterium | reverse complement strand
ACAGCCGCCCTCGGCTGTGATTCGCCGCCTACGGCGGCGTAGACCGGGGCCACAGCCGAGGGCGGCTGTGCCACATTTCCCGAGGAATCGACGGCAGCACGCTATTAGGGACATAGGGACACCACCAGCCGAAGACGCCTTGACAGTCGGCCTGGCATCATTACCATTACGGATTCCACGTTTTCGGCAGCCGCTGACGGGCTGCCGACCGTGGCGTGGCCAACCACCCCAGAAAGCACTCGATGCCCACCATCAACCAACTGGTTAAAAAGAACCGTCGGCCGCCGCGCAAGTTCAGCAAGTCGCCGGTGTTGGATAAATGTCCGCAAAAGCGGGGCGTCTGTCTGCAAGTGAAGACGATGACGCCCAAAAAGCCCAACTCGGCGCTCCGCAAGATCGCCCGCGTGCGGCTCTCCAACGGCAAGGAAGTGACGGTCTACATTCCTGGCGAAGGGCACAGTTTGCAAGAGCACTCGATTGTGCTCGTGCGTGGCGGGCGCGTGCGCGACCTGCCGGGCGTGCGCTACCACATTGTCCGCGGTGCCTTGGACACCTTAGGCGTCGAGGGCCGCAAACAATCTCGCAGCTTGTATGGGGCCAAGAAGTCGTAATGAATCCGTAGGGCGACCTTCCGTCCCCACTTTTGGACGACCTAGGAAGGTCATCCTACAAAGACACCAACCTCTAATCACCAACCCCTAACCACTTCGCATGGGCCGCATCACCGCCAGCCGTGAAAAACTCGCCCCCGATCCTCGCCATGGCTCGCTCCTGGCCGGTAAGTTCATCAACTGCCTAATGCACGACGGCAAAAAGGCGACCGCGCAGCGAGTGTTTTACTCGGCGCTCGACATCATCAAAGAGAAGATCAAAGACGTCGAGCCGATCGAGGTGTTCACCAAAGCGGTCGACAACGTGCGACCGGAAGTCGAGGTGCGATCGAAGCGTGTCGGCGGCGCCGCCTATCAGGTGCCGATGCAGGTGAATCGCAATCGGCAACAGTCGCTGGCCATTCGCTGGATTTTGGGCGCGGTGCGTGAAAAGAAGGGCCGACCCACGCATGAAAAGCTGGCCGACGAACTGGTGGCCGCGTATAATCGTGAGGGGGCGGCGGTAACCAAGCGCGAAAACGTGCATCGCATGGCCGACGCCAACAAGGCTTTTGCGCACTTCGCTTGGTAGTGTTTTGCACGAGGTGCGCCGCTTTTTGCACGAGGTGCGCCACTGTGTTTTGCACGAGGTGCGCCGCTGTGCGGCAGGTTTTGCACGAAGTGCAAGACGCGCCGCTTCGCGGCAGGTAGAACTCCGTGAACGCCGTGCCGGGCCTCGGTTGTCCGTCGCGGCGTTTTTATGCGCTTGCAAGCATTGATCCCCGCGCCATGGGCCACGACTTACAAAACTTGCGAAACATCGGCATCATCGCCCACATCGACGCCGGCAAGACCACCGTCACCGAGCGCATGCTCTACTACGCCGGGGCCACGCACCGCATGGGTGATGTCGACAAAGGCACCACCGAGACCGACTACGATCCCGAAGAACAGCAGCGCGGCATCACCATCTACTCGGCCTGCGTCACCTTTCCCTGGAAAGACGCGCAGATCAACCTGATCGACACGCCGGGACACGTCGATTTCACGGCCGAGGTCGAACGCAGCCTGCGGGTGCTCGATGGCGGCGTGGTGGTGTTCAGCGCCCGCGAGGGAGTCGAGGCGCAGAGCGAGACCGTCTGGCGGCAGGCCGACAAATATCATGTTCCGCGGATCGCGTTCATCAACAAGCTCGACCGCGAGGGGGCCGATTTCTACGGCACTCTGGACGAAATCCGCGAGCGGCTGGAGTCGAACCCCGTGGCGGTGCAGATTCCCGTCGGCGTGGGGCCGCCGCACATGCCCGGCGCCTTTCGCGGCGTCATCGACCTGATTTCGATGAAGTTTCTGGCGTTCACGGCGGAGAGCCTTGGGCAAGAGATCGTCACGAGCGACGTGCCCGCCGACATGCTCGACGACGCCAAGTTGTGGCGCGACCAGATGCTCGAAAAGCTGTACGACTACAGCAACGAGCTGATGGAATTGGCGCTGGCCGAGTCGCCCGTGCCCGAAGAACTGGTGCGGCGGGTGCTGCGCGAAGCGACGGTCCACCGGCTGGTGGTGCCGGTGCTGTGCGGGTCGGCGCTCGACCGCATCGGCATTCAACCGCTCTTGGACGCGGTGGCCAGTTACCTGCCCAGCCCGCTCGACCGCCCGCCGGTCGAGGGCGCCGATCCCGAAAAGCTCGACAAAAAGCTCACGCGCAAGCCCTCGCCCGACGAACCGTTTTGCGGGCTGGTGTTCAAGGTGCAGGCCGACCGCCACGGCGACTTGCACTATGTGCGGGTTTATTCGGGCGTGCTCTCTGCGAACACGCGGGCTTACAACCCCGGCAAAGACAAAAAGGAAAATGTCGCGCAGCTCTGGCACGTGCAGGCCAGCCGCAAGGAGCAGATCGACCGCGTGGGGCCGGGCGATATTGTGGGCATTATCGGGCTGCGGCACTCGGTGACCGGCGACACGCTATGCGACGCCAAGCAGCCGATTCTGCTCGAAACGATCCAGTTTCCCGAGACGGTCATTTCGATGGCCATCGAACCCGAGACTTCCGCCGAGCGCAAGAAGCTGGCCGACACGCTCGAAATGCTCAAGCGGCAAGACCCCACCTTCCGCGCGGCCACCAGCGAGGAGACCGGGCAGACGCTCATTAGCGGCATGGGCGAGCTGCACTTGGAAGTCATCAAGCATCGGCTGCTGCGCGATTTCAATCTGAACGTGAAGGTGAAGAAGCCGCAGGTCAGCTATCGCGAAACGGTGAAGAGCTCGGTCGAGGCAACCGGCGAGTGCAACCAGATGGTGGCCGGCCAGCAGTTGTTTGCCCGCGTGAAGATTCGTCTGGAGCCGCATGACTCGGGCGAGCGGGCGGTCTCGGTTTTGCCCGGCGGCGGCGCGGGCATTCCGCCCGAGTTTCTGTCGGCCGTGCTCGATGCCTTGATGCAAGAAGCCGAAGGGGGCGGCTCGCTGGGCTATCCGCTGATGAAGGTCCGCATCACGACCTTGGGCGGCGAAACCAGCGAAACCGGCTCCAACGAGATTGCTTTTCGCCGGGCCGCCGCCGATGCCTTTCGCCGCGGTCTCCAACAGGCGGGCATCGTGCTGTTGGAGCCGATCATGAAGCTCGACATCACCACTCCCGAAGAACATCTGGGCGACATTGTGGCCGATCTTCAACAGCGCCGTTCGGTCATCACACACACGCAGGCCCGCGGCCGCAACACGGTGATCGAGGCCGAGGCGCCGCTGGCCAATCTGTTTGGCTATTCCAGCGCCATCCGCAGCCTCAGTCAGGGGCGAGCGGCGTGCTCGATGGAACCGACGGCGTACGGCCCCGCGCCGGAGGAAGTGTTGCGGGCGTTTATGTAGTGGTACAATTCATGTAGTGATTCGAGGCCTTATCTCGACTACGTATCTGCTCGCAAATGTTGCCGCGACATGAAACGACCCCCGCTTGCCCCAGCCGACTATCGCGATCCAGTGATCGAAGTCTATATGAAGGACGTCGACCGCACCTTGCTGCGCGAGAACCTCAAACTCATGGTGCAGGAGAGGCTGGAAAAGCTAATGAGCTTTACGGCGTTTCTCGACGAATTGCGTAAGGGCAGCCAATCACGGCCAGCCAATGAGTCCTAAATTCCAAGAGCTTCTGCCTTTGCTGGCCGATAGCGGTCTGAGCTTCATCATCATTGGCGGTGTCGCGGCCAGCGCCCATGGGGCCGCCCGGGCTACCTACGATATCGACATCGTTTACGTTAGGCCAACATGGCCAGCGGGTTTTGCCGGTTCGCTAGCGGCAAATCGACCGGAGCGTTTTGCCG
>DASVHB010000421.1:0-2791 GCA_036379195.1 Pirellulales bacterium | reverse complement strand
CGCTTGATCGGTTTCATGAGAACCTCGATGTTAGAATTGGCTGCCGCGACCATTGTAGCAATCATTGCAGACGGCGAGAATTCTACCTCCGTCTGCGGAGTTTTTTGCTCCACCTTTTTTGCCTTGCAGTGGCCGAAATCGCTCGTGACACGCCGCGTGGCGATCGGCTATTCTCGCCGATGATGAAAGCCGCCCATCGTGACGATCTGACCATTTGCCCCGCCTCGCTTGAGGACCAGCGCGAGGCGCTCGAGATCGTGTTGCGCACCTTGCCAGCGGCAGATCGTTCACGCATCGTCCAGCAAACCATTCTGGCAGCCGCCAAGGGTGGACGGTCGCTCGATGGTCTGCTCGTTGCCCGGCGAGGCGGGCGGGTGATCGGAGCAGTCTGGGCCGAAACGCAACCCGGCCGCACGGCGAGTGTTTGGGCGCCGCAAGTCATTGAACGCCAGGCGGAATGCATCGCCGGCGCACTGCTTACCCGGCTCGACGAAGCGTTGCGCGCGCATCACGTGCGGATGGCTCAGACGCTGGTCAATGACGACGCGCGGACTGAGGCTGACGCCTTTCGCACCGCCGGCTTTGAACACTTGACCGATCTGCTCTACCTGGTCAGCACCACAGCTCAGTTTCCCACCGCGCCGGTCGCGCGTGAATTGTCGTTTGAACCGGTCGTGCCGCAAAACGAAGTGCGTCTGGCGGCGGTTCTCGATGCCACGTATGAGCAGACGCTCGACTGCCCTCGGCTCAACGGCATGCGCGACGGCAGCGATGTGTTGGCCGGCTATCGCGCGACCGCACACGACGACACCCAGCATTGGTTTCTGGCGCGCCGCGGCGGCGCGGACATTGGTTGCTTGCTGCTCGCCCATCACGAGGAGATCGAGACGTGGGAAGTGGTTTACATGGGCCTGGCGTCCGATGCTCGCGGAGCGGGTCTGGGCGCCGAGTTGGCGCGGCAAGCGCAGTGGCTGGTGCGCGTCGCCGGTGGCGACCGTTTGCTGCTGGCCGTCGATGCCGCCAACGAGCCGGCGATCAAAGCCTATGCGGCGGCGGGCTTTGTGACGTTCGAGCGGCGCCGAGTGTTGGTAAAGTTTTTTGACGGCTGACAGCTTATCCACCTGGCATCTCGCCGGACAAAAATTTTTTTCGCGCGCGAAGCCAGTCAAGCGCGGCGTCTTTCGCGGCAAAATCGGCGCGCGCGACACGCCTTCGGCAAAAATTTTTGCGGCGACTGCCGAGACCCTCTTTGACAGCAACGCTAGCATTCGTACAATCGACGCCGCGGGTGACATTCAACAATCGGTTTGGCGTGGACTACGCCGCCATCTTCATTCGAGCCTGACACTCATGCTTTGAGACCGCCAGCCGGCGATTTGCGCGCGGCTGCGGATGAAGACGGTTTTTGCGCTGGGGAAAACAGGAAGTGACCAGAGACGATACGGAGATCGTGTCGGCGTTGCAGCTCGCGCTGGCCGAGAAGGTTGGCCAAGAGCGGTTCGAGCTCTGGTTCGGCGCCAACACACGTCTCGATTTCGACGACGACGCGTTGACCGTGCGCGTGCCCAATCAGTTCTTCCAGGAATGGCTGCGCGCCAACTTCCGGCAGCAGATCGAAGCGTCTTGCCAGGAGACGCTAGGCAAGTTGGTGCCGGTGCGTTTTCATATCGACGACGAACTGGGAAACAAGCCGGCGGCGGTGGCCACCGGTATCACGATGAAGCAAGTCGGCGCGAGTGGCGCCGTCAGTGCGGCGGCCGGCGAGCGCGGCGAGCGTTCGGCCGCTCCCCGCCGGCGCTTCGCCAATCTCGAGTCGTTCGTGGTCGGAACTTCAAACCGGCTCGCATGGGTGGCGGCCCAATCAGTGGCAGCCCGGCTGGGCAATTCATCGCCGCTGGTGCTTTATGGCCCCACCAGCGTCGGCAAGACCCACCTGCTCGAAGGCATCTATACCGATGTCAAGCGGCTTCGCTCGGGAGCACAAGTCGTCTATCTTTCGGCCGAGCAGTTCACCACGTTCTTTCTCGAAGCCCTGCACGGCAGCGGCTTACCCAGTTTCCGCCGCAAGTATCGCGGCCTCGATCTGCTGATCATCGACGATGTCCAGTTTCTGGCGGGCAAACGCGCGACGCTCACCGAACTGCTGCACACGATTGACACCTTTTTGCGCGAAGGGCGGCAACTGGTTTTCGCCGCCGACCGTCCCCCCAGCGAGCTAGCGGTCCTGGGGCCGGAATTCGTCACGCGCTTGCAGAGCGGGCTGGTGTGCGGCGTCGACCTGCCGGAATACGAGACGCGATTAGGCATTGTGCGGCAGCTTGCCGGGCGGCTTGACTTGTCGCTGCCCGACGACGTGCAGGAGTTTGTGGCGGCGAACATTGCCACCCATGCGCGCGAGCTTTCGGGGGCGCTCAACCGGCTGGACGCGACGAGCCGGGCCTTGCAAAAGCCGGTGACGCTGCCCTTGGCCGAGCAGACCTTGGCGGACTTGATTCGCCGGCAATCGCGGGGCCTGCGCCTGACCGATATCGAGCAGGCGGTGTGCGAAGTCTTTGGGTTGGAACCTCACACCCTTCAATCGAACCGCAAGGGCAAGCACGTCAATCATCCGCGGATGCTGGCCATGTGGCTGGCCCGCAAGCACACGCGGGCGGCCTTGAGCGAGATCGGCCACTTCTTTGGCGGGCGAAGTCACAGCACGGTGATTTCGGCGCAGAAGAAGGTGAGCGATTGGATGGCCAGCGGCGCGCCCTTGGGCGTGGCCGACGGCGCCTGCACCATCGACGAGGCC
>DASVHB010000420.1:0-3741 GCA_036379195.1 Pirellulales bacterium | reverse complement strand
GAAAGAGGCCCAGGCCACACTCGCAAGCGCGAAGCTGAACCGGGAGTTTTCGACCGTCACGGCGCCCCTCGGCGGCCGCGCCAGCCGGGCGGCGATCACCAAGGGAAACCTCGTCAACGCCACGGCCGGTAGCGCCACGCTCTTGACCACCCTCGTGCCCGTCGATCCGATCTACGCCTATTTCGACGTCGACGAGCCGACCATCCTGCGATATTCGGCGGCCGCCCGTGATCCCAGTCGCCCGCCCATTCCCGTCGAAATGGAGCTCGCCAATGAAGCGGGTTTTCCGCACCAAGGCACGATCGATTTCCTCGACAACAAGCTCGATCCCGCCACGGGCACGATGCGCGTCCGCGGAGTTTTTCCGAATCCCGACGGAGTCATCACGCCGGGCATGTACGCCCGTGTGCGACTGCAATCGCAAAAGAAACGACCGGTGCTGTTGGTCTCCGATCGGGCCGTGGGCATCGATCAGGGCCGCAAATATCTGCTGGTGGTGAACGCCGACAACAAAGTGGAGTATCGCGAAGTGCTGACAGGACGGCTTGCCGACGGCTTGCGCGTCATTGAAAAGGGGCTCAAGTCCGAGGAATGGGTGATCGTCAACGGTTTGCAGCGCGCCCGGCCCGGCATCACCGTGCAGGCCGACAAGACTGCGATGCCGCTACCGCCGGAGGCTGAAGGACCGACGAAGCGCGAAAGCGCGGAAACACCTACGGAAGCGAGCGCTGGCGAGTAGGACATCGGATTTTCGATTTCGGACTGCCCAAAAACCAAAAGCCGAATCGAAAATCCAGAATTCAGAATCCAAATCGGCGCCATGTTTTCACGCTTTTTCATCGATCGGCCGATCTTCGCGGCGGTGTTGTCGATCGTCACGGTCATCGCCGGCATCATCGCGCTGGTCACGCTGCCCACCGCGCTCTATCCCGAAGTCGTTCCGCCCGTGGTGCAAGTCACGGCCAGCTATCCAGGCGCCAATGCGAAGGTGGTGGCCGATACCGTCGCGGCGCAGATCGAGCAGCAAGTGAACGGCGTCGAGCGAATGCTCTATATGTCGTCGCAATGCACGAATGACGGCAATCTGACGCTCGATGTGACCTTTGAACTGGGGACCAATATTGATATCGCCCAGGTGCTCGTGCAAAACCGCGTGGCGATCGCCGAACCTCGTCTGCCCGAAGCAGTGAAAAGCCAAGGAGTGACGACCAAAAAGAAGTCGCCGGCGATCTTGTTGGCCGTCAACCTTTTTTCTCCCGACCGCCGCTACGACCAACTCTATCTGAGCAACTACATGACGATCCAGATCAAAGACGCCATCGCCCGGCTGAAAGGCGTCGGCGACGTCAAGATCCTGGGCGCCCGCGACTACAGCATGCGGCTTTGGCTCGACCCCAACCGGCTGTCCGCCCGCGACATGGCCGCGGGCGACGTGGTGCGAGCGATTCGCGAACAGAATGTGCAGGTGGCGGCGGGCCGGATCGGCGCCCCGCCCATCGCCGCCGGCCAGGATTTTCAATACGCCGTCAATACGCTCGGCCGTCTTGACTCGCCCCAGCAGTTTGAACAAATCATCGTCAAAACGAACCTCGATGGCACCGTCGTGCGGCTGCGCGACGTCGGCCATGCCGAACTTGGGGCGCAAAGCTACGACGTCGACTCCGATCTCGACGGCGACCCCGCCATCACGATGGTGGTATTTCAGCTTCCCGGCGCCAACAGTATCGACGTCTCGAACCGCGTCCGCCGCGAGATGGAAACGCTCCAACAACGTTTTCCCGAAGGGCTCGAATACGGCATCTACTACGACACGACCGACTTCGTCCGCAAAAGCCTCGAGAGCGTCGTTCACACGCTGTTCGAGGCTTTTGTGCTGGTCTTCATTGTGGTGCTCGTTTTTTTGCAGAGCTGGCGGGCCACGATCATTCCGCTGTTGGCCGTGCCGGTGTCGCTCGTCGGCACGTTGGCCGTCATGAAGTTGATGGGTTTTTCGCTCAACAATCTTTCGATGTTCGGGCTGGTGCTGGCCATCGGCGTGGTGGTCGATGACGCCATCGTGGTGGTCGAAAACGTCGAACGGTGGATCGAGCACGGCCTGGCGCCGCGGGCCGCCGCCTACAAGTCGATGGAAGAAGTGACCGTGGCCGTGATCGCGGTTGCTTTTGGCCTCAGCGCGGTGTTCATCCCGGTCGCGTTCATTTCGGGCATCACGGGGCAGTTCTATCGGCAGTTCGCCCTAACGATCGCGGTCTCGACGTTGATCTCGGCCTTTAACTCGCTGACGCTCAGCCCGGCGCTGGCCGCGCTGTTGCTCAAGCCCAAGACCGCCAAACGCGATCCGCTGACCTGGCTGCTCGATATGACGCTCGGCTGGTTTTTCCGCGCTTTCAATCGAGTCTTCGAGTGGACGACAAACGTATACGGTTATTTGGTGACGTGGTGCATTCGCGGCGCCATCGTTTCACTTTCGGTTTACGCGGGCCTGATCGCGCTGACCTGGCTGGGCCTGACAACCACCCCCACCGGTTTCATTCCACAGCAAGATCAAGGTTATCTGTTCATCAATGCCCAACTGCCCGACTCGGCGTCGCTGGAGCGCACTTCAGCCGTGTGCGCCGACCTGACCCGAATTGCCCTGATGACGCCCGGCGTCGATCACACGCTGGGGTTGCCGGGCTATTCGATGGTCAATGGCATCAACCTGGCCAATGTGGCGTCGGTGATCGTGGTGCTCAAGCCGTTTCACGACCGCGAACACGATCCGGCGAAAGCTGCCGACGCCATCATCGCGCATTTGCAGCGCGAGACACGCGGCATTCAGGAAGCTCTGGTGGGGGTCTTCGGAGCACCACCGATCCAAGGACTGGGCACGACCGGCGGTTACAAGCTCCAGGTGCAAGATCGCGGCGGCGCCGGCCTGGCCTCGCTGGAAGGCACAACGCTCAACATGATCGACACCGCCCGAGGGCAGCCGGGCGTGGTGGGCGCAATGACGAGCTTTCGGGCCAATACGCCGCAGCTTTTTGTCGACGTCGATCGCACCAAAGTCAAGAACATGAATGTGCCGCTGAGCGACGTGTTTGACACGCTGCAAATCTACCTGGGATCGGCCTATGTGAACGACATCACGCTCTTTGGACGCAATTGGCAGGTTTATACGCAAGCTGATGCCAAGTTCCGCCGACGGCCGGAAGACATTGCCCAGCTCAAGGTGCGCAACGTCAAAGGCGACATGGTGCCGCTCGGCACGATGATCAGCGTGCAGGAGGTCAGTGGCCCCGCCGTCTACAACCGCTACAAAATGTTCCCCGCCGCCGAGATCAACTTGGTTACCACCTCTCAGATCAGCTCCGGGCAAGTCATCGGCATGGTCGACCAAATTGCCAAGAAGGACCTACCGGCGAGCATGGCCTACGAGTGGACCGATCTCACGTATCAGCAGATCCTGGCCGGCAACACGGCGATCTTCATCTTTCCGCTTTGCGTGCTGTTCGTGTTTCTGACGCATTCGGCCGAATACGAAAGCTGGACACTGCCGCTGGCCATCATCTTGATCGTACCCTTGAGCGTGTTGTTCGCCCTGGTCGGGATCAAGCTCCGCGGCATGGACAACAACATCTTCGCCCAGATCGGGTTTGTGGTGCTGATCGGGCTGGCGGCGAAAAACGCGGTGCTGATTGTTGAGTTCGCCAAGCAGCAGCGCGAACATGGCGCAAATCGGCGTGAAGCGGCGCTCAATGC
>DASVHB010000419.1:0-13399 GCA_036379195.1 Pirellulales bacterium | reverse complement strand
CGCCGGAGTGACGGTAATGCCCGTCTCGCTACCGCTGATGTTCGACGAGAAATTGTCGGTAACGGTAATCGATTGGCTGCCAGCCGTCTTGAGCGTCGCGCTGAAGGTATGCGCGCCTTTGTCGGCGGCGGTGAAGGAGTAACCGGCGGGCAGAACCGCCTGGGGATCGCTGCTCGTGAAATGAACGCTCCCCAGGTAACTGGTGTTCGTGCTGCCGTCGGCATTCTTCGCGATGACGGTAAAGCTGCCGGCCGCGCCGGCCTTGATGGTGGCGGGGAAGCCGCTCACGTTCAGAGTAGTGCCCTGACTCGCGCCATCATCGGCCAGCAACCACAACTCCGAGCCGTGAATGCCATCGTAGGCCGAGAAGAACAGCGTGCCGCCCACGTCCGTGAGCGCGCTGACGGAGAGGTTTGCGACGCGCATGGTGCCGGCCGCGGTGCCATCGCTCTGCCACAGATGCTGCCCGTGTGTGCCGTCGTCGTCATCGGTGAAGAACAGCGTTCCGTTGACGTTCGCGAGCGAGGCAGGGTTGGACCAGGGACCGATGTCCTCGACCAGCACGGTGCCCGCCTCGCTGCCATCGCTCTTCCACAGTTCCCGTCCGTGCGTGCCATCATTGGCCGTGAAGAATAGCGTGCCGTACGCATTCGTCAGGTAGCGGGGGGACGAGCTGTTGAGGACATCAGACCACCAGCCTCCATAGCTCCACTGGTAGTAGACCGCGGTTGATCCCGGGTAGATATCCTTGACGAGCGTGGTGCCGGTGGCGGTGCCGTCGCTCTTCCACAGCTCAACGCCGCTCGCGCCCTCGGATGCCGAGAAGAACAGCGTACCGTTGACGTTCGTGAAGGAGGCTGGGTAAGAACTGCCGCCGGGGTTGATGTCCTTGACCATCACGGTGCCGGCGGCCGTGCCGTCGCTCTTCCACATATTGCGTGAACAGCGTTCGCTCGGTCAACTTTTGCTCAGTCGCTTTGGCGACGCCAAAGTCGATCACTTTGGCGACCGGTTTGCCGTCGTAGAGCGTGACCATGATATTCGACGGCTTGATGTCGCGGTGAATGATCCCCTTCTGGTGGGCGTGTTGAATCGCTTGGCAGACCGGCACGAACAGCTCCAGACGCTGGCGCGGCGTCAGGCGGTTGTCGTCGCAGTATTTGGTAATGGGCACGCCGTGGACCAGTTCCATGACGAAATAGGGCCGGCCATTCTCCGTAGTGCCGCCGTCGAAAACGCGGGCGATGTTGACATGGTCCATCAAGGCCAAGGCCTGCCGCTCCGCCTCGAAGCGAGCGATGACCTGGCGGCTGTCCATGCCCGGCTTGATGACCTTGACCGCCACTTTGCGCCGGACCGGCTTGGTCTGCTCGGCCATGAAGACGATGCCCATCCCGCCCTCGCCGATCTGCTGCAACAACTTATAGGGTCCGAGCATCGTGCCCGGCTGTTCGGCGACCGGCCGTTCCAGGGTGCCGGCCCAACACGCCGCGCTGGCGGGAAATTCCAAAAAGCTGCCGGCCTGGTCGGCCGCTTGGAGCAGGCCCTCGACTTCGCCGCGTAGGGCAGCGTCATCCCCGCAGGCGCCGTTGAGAAACTCCCGCCGCTCGTCAGGCGAGGCGATTTCACGCGCCTGCATGAACAACTCGTTTGCCAGGGGGTTCCAGGTATTCATCGCGGCTGTCTCTCGGCCCCTAACCAAGTTGAAGCGCCAGCGAGTACCGACGGCTCGCCTCCGCGGCGCTTCAGGTTCTCGTCGGTAATGACTTTCGCGCCTCAGTATATCAGTGCGAAAAGCAGCGGTGCCGTGCGCGCGAAAAAAGACAAAAAAACCTCGATTTCTCGACAGCGGTACACCGCCGGTAGAGCCACCTTTTCCTCTTCGTTTCCTTCGTCGCCGTCTGTTCCATTTCGTCGAGTCTGCCCGAACCGGCGAACCAAGCCCGCCGCGGGCCGCGCAGAAACGAGTAGTGGGACAGCGTTTGTCGGGTGCGGAACTGATCGGCCCCCAACAGCGTCTAACGTTTTCCGTCTTTGTGCGACGGAAAACCGTGGGTTGACCATGCCCAATCAGGTTTACGACCGGTTTACGATTCTGTTTGTCTAGCCGGTTTATTGAACAGCCCCTCGGCCTCCGGAAGAAGCACCTGGATTTCCAACCAGTCCGGCGCGGGCATCTTCACTGGTTTTTCCGCCGCGTTGATCGACTGAATGCGCCGTTGAGCTTGCTCAAACCATGCTTGCGCAATCGCTGTCTGGCCTAGCCGGTGATGCGCCATGGCGAGGACGAGCTCATTCAAAGCCCCGGTGCCGTTGTCCTCCCAACCACTGTCGCGGGATCTCTGCAGGGCCTCGACCGCCCGCTCGAAATGGCCGGCGCGGTAGTAGGCAAGCCCCAGGGTGTGAAGGGGCCAAGGTAAATGGGTTCCGGCAGGGGCCGCCTGTTCCGCCCATCGGAGCAAGCGGTCCATTGCCACGACCGGCTCGCGGCTGATGGCGCAGGCACGCGCCAGCACATAGGACGTTCCTGGGTCGCTCGTTGATCCATCGCGGTCGGCCATTTCGACGCACATAGTTCGGTAACCATCGCGATCGTCAAGCATGAGCCGCAAGCAGGCGTATTCGAAGCGACTCTCCTGTTCCTCGCGTGACAACAGGTCGGACATCGCAGCATAATCTTTGATGGCCTCGTCCCAACGCTCCTGTCGGACGTGCAGCCTAGCGCGGCTTGCACGGACTGCGTCATCGTCGATCCCCAGCAATTCCGCGGCTTCCACATGAAACCGCTGAGTTTCGTCGCGATGTCGATGCTCCCTGAGTTGAACGGCGCTCTCGTACCACTGGCGGGCCTCCGCGCGGTTGCCCAACTGCCAGTTGGCCATCGCCAGGCCGAAGCGGGCGAAGTCAGCGCGGCCGCTGCGAAGCTCCATTGACTTTGCCGCGTCTCGAACAGCCTCGTTCCATTTGCCAGCGCGATAGTGTGCGAGGCCGAGGGCCAACCAGCGCAATCCATTCCGTGCGTCGAGATCGACGCTTTTCTGCGCCAATTGCACAGCCTCGCTCGCGCCACACAGGTTCGTGTCTGCGCCGGTCAGCAAAAGCAGCGCGAGACGGTAGTGAGCAAACGAGTCGGTCGGCTTCATTTCAATGGTCGCGCGAAGCTCAGCGATCGCGTCGTCCCGCTTTCCCTGTTGTGCAAGAGCGGCGGCGAGCTCGTAGCGTGCCGAGACCAAGTTCGCGTCCAGTTCAATTGCTTTGCGCAGGCTGACTATGGCCTGCTCGGTATTGGCCTGTCGACGCAACGCAATGCCGAGTCCACACCGGGCCGAGGCAGACTCTGGATCCAGCTCGATCGCCGCGCGGTATGCATCGGCAGCGTCGTCGAGTCTGCCGCGTCGCAGCAAGGCATCGCCGAGCCCGCGGCGGAGCAAGACGGAGTTCGGTGCGAGCTTAATGGCAAGCCGCGACGCCGCGATGGTCGCATCCAGTCTTTCGCGCTGCTGCCCGTCGCGTTCCATTCGGATCAAGCCGTTCTTCGGCTCAAGTTCGAATGCCTTGTTGTAATCGGCGAATGCTTTCTCACCTTGTTGGACTTTCCAATAGGCCCGGGCCCGGTAAAGCCATGCGCCGACGTTATTCGGATCCGTCTCGAGGCACTTTGAGAACTCCTCGATCGACTCCTCGATCTGCTGCTTCTCGTAAAGCGCAAGACCAAGAAGATAGTGCGCGTCGGGAAAGTCGCGATGAAGCCGGAGCGCCTCCCGGTGCTCGGCGATGGCTTCATCGAGGCGCCCCTTCACGCGCAAGGCGGCGCCGAGGTTGTTATGCGCAATGGCAAAGCGATTGTCTAAGGAGATCGCTTTTTCGTACTCGGCGATAGCGCGGTCGTTGTCTCCTTGAATATGAAGCGCCAGGCCCAAGATGCTGCAGGCCTCAGCGCTGCGCGGGCGGACGGCGACGGCGGCGCGGAAGTAGCCCACGGCTTCGTCAGCACGCGGCGGCGCGCCAAAAATCAACAGATGGCCGAGGTTGTAGTTGATCCAGAAGTCACTCGCATAACGCTCTTGCGCCTGCCGCAAGACCGTCTCGGCCTCACCGGTCAGGCCGGCGGCGTCGAGCATCGATCCGAGCCGCGCCAGCACGTGCTGCGGTTGCAGAAGCGTTTCCGCGTCGGAGGCAAGCAGTTGCAATTCCTTGGCATCGCCGGCCATCACTGCCTCGCGGACGGCCTTCCTCCAAGCGTTGTCGTCGGCGCTGTCGGCCACCGCGCGCAGCCAAGCTCTGACACGGTCGAGCGCGGGCCTGGGCGGCGACGGAAATGGCTGATCGCGCAGGGGGATCGACGCGAGGACGGGGGCGGGTTGTTCTTTGCTGAGCTGCAGCCAAGCGTCCAGTCCGCCAAGCAGAGCTTCGCGAATCGACGATTGCCGCACCTGCGCCGCCGCATCCGAGGGTTCCAACGCCGGACTCAGTCCGTAGGCGGCAAAGGCGGCCGCGTACCGGCTTTCCGCCGCATTCCAATCCCACATCTCGCCATTGCGGCTCTCCGCCGGCCTCAAGCGTGTCTCCTCTAGTTCGTTCAGCATCCGCGCATCCCGCCGCAACGCGCTGAGGCACGTCTCCAACCATTCGATCCGCTCGCGGACGACCGGTTCGACCGCGTTTTCCTCCTGGACCGCCAGGCCCTTGGCCCTTTGCAGAATGTAGTCCACCTTGTACACTAAGTCCTGCAACTCACGCGGATTATCGGTGAGCGTCAGCGATTCCTCGTGCGCTTTCGATGCATCGTCGAGCATATGCTCCACCTCGAGATTGAGCTTTGCTCGACGCGATGCGGCTTCCGTCGCCAATCGCGATTCGCGGGCGGCGCGATCGCGCACCACCCAACCGATGCCACTGCCCATCAGAACCAGGAAGACCAGCGCCAGGGCCGCCATGCCAACGGAAGCTTTGTTCCTGCGGATCGATTTACTTAACCGGTAAGCCGCCGATGGCGGGCACGCCAACACCGCTTCATCGTTCAGAAATCTTTGGACATCCAAGGCGAACGCATTCGCGGTTTCGTAGCGCCGGTTGCGGTCCTTTTCCAGCGCTTTCATCACAAGCCAGTCGAGTTCTCCTCGAAAGAGACGCCTCAGCTTGTGGGGATCGCCTTGGCGTTTTTGGCAGGTGACGGCGGCCGCTCGATCGACCGTGCTGATGCGCGTGCTCGGCTTGGGTGGTTCTTCCTCGCGGATGATGCGGCGCATTTCGTCGTAGCCGACTTGCTTCAGCCGCTCGTTCTCGAATGGCGTCGTGCCGGTCAACAGTTCGTAGAGCAGCACGCCAAGCGAATAAATGTCGCCACGCGTGTCGATGTCGACCGCGCTCATCTGCGCCTGTTCGGGCGACATATAGAGCGGTGTGCCGATCATCTGGGCGAAGTTGGTGAAGAGCGTTTTTTCGGTTAACTGCTGGCCCATCGCTTTGGCGATGCCGAAATCGATCACTTTGACAACTGGCTGTCCGTCGTGTAGCGTGACCATGACGTTGGTCGGCTTGATGTCGCGGTGGATGATCCCCTTCTGGTGCGCATGCTGCACCGCCTGACAGACATCGACGAACAGCTCCAGCCGCTGGCGAATGCTGAAACGGCCGTGGTCGCAGAACTCGGTGATCGGCACGCCGCGAACCAACTCCATCACAAAGTAAGGCCGACCGGTGTCGGTGGTGCCGCCGTCGAACACATGCGCGATGTGGGGGTGGTCCATCAAGGCCAGTGCCTGACGCTCGGCCTCGAAGCGAGCGATGATCTGGCGACTGTCCATGCCCGGCTTGAGCACCTTGAGCGCCACTTTGCGGCGCACCGGCTGCTGCTGCTCGGCCATGAATACGACGCCGAAGCCGCCTTCGCCGATCTGCTCGAGAAGCTTGTAGTTTCCGATCGCCATGCCCGCTTGTTCGACGATCGGCTGTTCCAGGGTGCCCGCCAAGTACGCCGTGCTAGCGGGAAACTCCAAAAAGCTGCCGGCCTGATGGCTGGCCCGGAGCAGGCCCTCGACTTCGGCTCGTAGTCCCGCATCGCCGTTACAGGCGCCGCTGAGAAACTCTTGTTGATCGTCGGGCGAAGCGATCTCACGCGCCTGCATGAACAACTCATTTGCCAGGGGGTTCCACGTATTCATCGCGGCTGTCTCTCGGCCCCTAACAACGCGAAGCGCAGTAAAGTCTCTCGCGCCTCAGTATATCAGTGCGAAAAGCAGCGGTGCCGTGCGCGCTAAAAAAGAGGAAAAAACCTCGATTTCTCGGCAGCGGTACACCGCCGGTCGAGCCACCTTTCCTCTTCGTTTCCTTCGTTGCCTTCTGTTCCATTTCGTCGATTCTGCCCGAACCAGCGAACCAGGCCGCCGCCGGCCTCGTAGAAACAAGTAGCGGGACAGCGTTTTGTAGGGCGTCCGGCGGAACCGATCGGCCCCCAGCGGCGTCTAATATCTTCCGTCCATTGGGCAGAGCGGAGACTCAGCGCATCGCGACGCGGTGGTCGGCGACCTTCTGAGGGGCGAAAACCGACCAAGCCACTCTTCGGCTATAAAACAGGGAGAGTGACGCTCGCTGACCGGCGTCTGCCAACCCGTATGACCCACCTGGAAGCGCGAGGGGTGTAAGCGAGCGTCGGGACTGGGTTTTTCCTCGCGAACGCGTCGGGCTTGCCTACTCCGCACCCCCCAAAGATGCCGTTGCGGCAATAAAACTTGGCGGGACGATCAAGCATCGCAAGTCTTTTCCAACAAACAGATTAAGGTCGAAGAAAAAGGCGCATGGTCTCTATTTTTGTCAACGAAAATTGTTTTCGCCGCAAGAGTAATTCCGGTGCCGAATCAGGTGGCGACCTCGGTGCCGCTCACGCGAACTGCGGCACGACGGCGCGCCGCTCTCTGCGGAACGGCACGGGAGCTATTTCGCCAATTCGCGGTGCAACCAGGCCCGCGCCAGCGCCCAGAGACGGTCGGCGACGCCGCGGCTGATGCCCAGCGATTCGGCCGCTTCCTGGTGCGAAAGCCCGGCAAAGTACCGCAGCTTTACCAAAGCGGCCGCTTGCGAATCGTGTCGCTCGAGGCGGTCCAGGGCTTCGTTGAGTACCAGCAGGTCTTCGCGTCGCGGCTGCGGATCGGCAATCTCGTCGGGCAGCGCTACACGAATCAGTTCGCCACCGTGTTTTTTGCTGTGCTTGCGTCGGGCTTGTTCGACCAGAATGCGGCGCATCGCCTCGGCGGCGGCCGCGAAGAAATGGCCGCGGCTGTTCCAATGCTGCACCTTCTCGACATCGACCAATCGTAAATACGCTTCGTGCACCAGGGCGGTGGTTTGCAGCGTCTGGCCGGGCCGCTCGCGGGCCATTTTCTCGGCGGCTAGCTTGCGCAATTCGTCGTAGACCAGCGGCAAAAGCTGCGCGGCCGCCTGCGAATCGCCCTGGTCGATCGCGCTCAAGATGTACGTGATTTCGCTCATAAAGTTTGAACATAACCGACTACCGGCCGAGAAGCAAAAAACCACCGGGTGGGCCGAGCGCAGCGAGTCCCACGAGCCTGTGACTAGCAAGCGGCTCGCGGGTATAATGACATTCTTCGCCCTCGCGAATCATTTTAAGATAACCCTGCCAACGAATGATGACTGCCACACCGCCACGAACGATGTTTGAAAAAATCTGGGACGCCCATGTGGTTCACGCCGAACCGGGCAACCAGACGATCCTTTATATCGACCTGCACCTGGTCCACGAGGTCACCAGTCCGCAAGCTTTTGAAGGGCTGCGATTGGCTGGCCGGCGGGCGCGGCGGCCCGAACGCACCGTGGCCACGCCCGACCACAATGTGCCCACCACCGATCGCCGCCTGCCGATCGCCGATCCGATTTCGAAGCAGCAGATCGACACGCTACGGCGCAACTGCCAGGAGTTTGGCATCCGCATGTACGATCTGGGCGATCGGCAGCAGGGCATCGTGCATGTGATCGGCCCCGAGCTCGGCCTGACGCGGCCGGGCATGACCATCGTCTGCGGCGACAGCCACACCGCCACGCACGGCGCCTTCGGGGCGCTGGCCTTTGGCATCGGCACCAGCGAGGTCGAACACGTACTGGCCACGCAAACGCTGTTGCAATACAAGCCGAAGACGATGGAGATTCGCGTCGATGGCCGGCTGGCGCCAGGCGTCACCGCCAAGGATCTCATTCTGTTCATCATCGGCCGGCTAACCACCGACGGCGGCACGGGCTATTGCATCGAATACACCGGCGAGGGCATCCGCGCGCTCAGCATGGAAGAGCGAATGACGGTCTGCAATATGACAATCGAAGCCGGTGCTCGGGCAGGCATGATCGCCCCCGACGAAAAAACGTTTGACTATCTCCGTGGGCGCGAGTTCGCTCCGCGCGATTTCGAGGCGGCCGTGGCCCGCTGGCGGCGATTGCCCAGCGATGCCGGGGCCGTGTACGACCGCGTGGAAATTTTCAAGGCCGCCGACGTGGCGCCGCAGGTCACTTGGGGCACCAACCCGGCGCAGGTGGCGCCGGTCAACGCCCGCGTGCCCGACCCGGCGCAGTTCCAGGACGACAACGACCGCAAGAGCGCGGCGCGGGCCTTGGAATACATGGCCCTGAAGCCCGGCACGCCGCTAGCCGACGTTCCGCTCGACCGCGTGTTTATCGGCTCGTGCACGAACAGCCGCATTGAAGACCTGCGCGCGGCGGCCGCCGTGGTGCGCGGATATCATGTTTCCGACCGCGTGCACGCGATGGTCGTGCCGGGCAGCGGCCAGGTGAAAGAGCAGGCCGAGCGCGAGGGGCTCGATCGGCTGTTTCAGGCGGCTGGGTTTGAATGGCGCGAGGCCGGTTGCAGCATGTGCCTCGGCATGAACCCCGACATCTTGCAACCGGGCCAGCGCTGCGCCTCGACCAGCAATCGCAACTTCGAGGGCCGCCAGGGCAAGGGCGGACGCACGCACCTGGTTTCGCCCGCTATGGCCGCGGCCGCCGCCGTGGCCGGGCATTTTGTCGATATTCGAGAATGGCGATATCACGAGTAAGCGGCAACGAGTAGGTATAATTGATGGGCGGTGCTGAATGCCGCTGATTTTCAGGGTAATGACGCCCGACGGAGACAAGCCGAAGGTCGGCAACACCGCACGCACCTTGGGCGTTCGCTTGCCGCCAAATCCGAAACCGGATATTGAGTTGAACTCCGATGGAACCGTTGAGCCCGGCCGCGGTGGGATGTCGGTATCACCTGATCTCCAATCGCTTCCAAGCCATCGAGTTCCAATTCGTTACATTATGCTGAAGCCCGACGCCCAAGGGCGGAATAAGCACGATGTTTGCTGGCGGATGGGCACCGGGCCATTCGTCGACGGCGTTATCACTGATCGTCTCGTTCTTAGGTTAGAGCGTGATGGCCATGGCTTCGTAGAGCCCGCCTATCGAATGTCACTGAGTGAGTACCAATCAGCGCTCGCCGCGACGCAGGGCGATTGGATCGCTCTGGATCCTTGATCGCATACCTAGGGTTATTGAAATGGCTGTCCATCAAGCAGAACAATCTCACCTCAAGAGTTACGTGCGACTGTTAGTCGACTTGCATCGACTTGTTGCGAATAACGCACCAGATTCTGACGAAGCCGACGATTTGCGGGATCAGATGGATCCGCACTGGTACAAATTGGCGAATGTCGAGTTGCGGTTGGCAAGCGCATTGGGAGCCGATTTGAATTGGTTTGATCAAGGGCGCGACGATCAGGTGCAAACGGAAGATTTGATCATCGGCCTTTGCCTTCTCAGCACCGCCGATCTCGATGAGGCGCCCGAAACGAAAAGGTTTCGCGCGGCCCTCGACGAACGGTTATCCCGACTTGATCGTTCCAAGCAAGCACGCCTCAAAGGGCTATTGCAAGATCTTTGTTCAATCGGCATAAATCGGATGGAGATGCCGACCGGGTCCGGGCAAGCAGCGAAAGACTTTCAAACAGCGACGAAGCGCCACGAATGGGACCTGGCTTTGACGATTTTGCGAGAGCACGAGAGCGAGATCTCGCCCGCTGAGGTAGCGGCCATGCGCGGCGTCTGTTGGGGGCAATTGGGAAACCATGAGGTCGCAGCGATCTTTTTTGGCGAAGCGGTGCGCCTGAATCCTACCAACATCGAAGTGGAATCTTGCTATCTCAGATCGTTGATTCGTTGCGGCCGCCTGGACGACGCCCGAAGGACGGCAAGATTTATTGTCAACAAAAAAGCGGGTGTTTATCGCGAGATGCTCGCGGCCGACATACTTTTCGATTGTCTGATGGCCAGCTCAGAACGCAAACGCGAAGAGTGGGAAGAGATCGTCAGCATCGTCGATCGAGCGGCAATTGATCCAACCGCCGCGCCTGGCGAACCGCATCTGCGGCAACTTGTCTGCTCGGCCTATTTGGGCGCGGCGATCTGTTGTGACCACCTGGGTGATTTGGCCAAAGCCGAAAAGATATACAACACGGCTCATTTGTTTTGCCGAAGTGATTCTGAGGCCGCGTCACGCAACGTGCGTCAGCCCGCTCACAACGGGGACCACTCGCAATTCGCTGATGCCATCCAACTGGAAAGAACCGCGCTCGGCGCCGGGCAATTTCCGATTGCTTCCAGCCTGTCGATGACTTAACCTCCTACCATGATGAAACCCTTCACTCAACACGCCGGCCTGGTCGCCGCGATGGACCGGGCCAACGTCGATACCGATCAGATCATTCCCAAGCAGTTCTTGAAGCGGATCGAGCGGACTGGCTTCGGCCAGTTTCTGTTCTTCGATTGGCGGCAGTTGCCCGATGGCTCGCCGGACCCGCAATTTGAGTTGAACCGCCCGGAATACCGCGGTGCCACCATCCTGCTGGCGCGGCGCAATTTCGGTTGCGGGTCGAGCCGCGAACACGCGCCCTGGGCCTTGGAAGATTTTGGCTTTCGGGCCATCATCGCCCCCAGCTTTGCCGACATTTTCTACAACAACTGCTTCAAGAACGGTTTGCTGCCCATCCGGCTCGACGAAGCGCAGGTCGACGATTTGTTCCGCCGGGCCGCGCAACACCCCGGCTATCGACTGACCATCGACCTGCCGAGCCAGACCATCCACGACGAGCACGGGCTGAACCTGTCGTTCGACGTCGAGCCGTTCCGGCGGCACTGCCTGCTGAACGGGCTGGACGACATCGGCCTGACGCTGGCACACGAAGACAAAATCGCCGCCTACGAAGCGGCCTCGGCCCGCCGTTGACGATCGCGTTTAGCAGCGGCTGAGATGGATTTTGACAAACAGAACCGGTAGCGCTTACATTCGACGTCTGCAGGGAACGGACTCCGTGCCGTTCCGTGAAGTGCGAGTTGACGTTATCCCGCCTGTGGACGGTGTGCGCCGAAGAGCGGGGCGACGTCGCGCCGCCCTCAGCGGAACCGCACGGAGTCCGTTCCCTACAGAGACCCTTGCCGCCAAGACCTATGCCGACGCGCCGCGAACGTATCGAAGCCATGCTGGTCGATGATCCCAAAGACATCTTCCTGCGCTACAGCCTGGCGATGGAACTCGCCAAGGAAGGCGAGCACGACAGCAGTCTCGCGCGGTTGCGCGAGCTGATGGCCGATGAACCACCTTATGTGCCGGCGTTCTTTCGTACCGGCCAGCAGCTTGCCGAGCTGGGCCGCGTGGAAGATGCCCGGGCCGCCCTGCGCGACGGCATCGAACAGGCGCGCCGCCAAGGCGACCTTCACGCCGCGGGTGAAATGAGCGAACTGCTCAGCACATTGGGCCAGGCTTAAGCGATTTTGGATTTTCGATTTTCGATTTTGGATTGGAGGGATGGCAATCGAACATCCAAAATCAGAAATCGAAAATGGCGCCACCGGTGTCCGCCACCAGGTGGTGCTGATCGCCACGCTGGCGTCGTTGGTTTTGTATCTCGATCGCTACTGTCTCTCCGAATTGCTCAAGTACAAGCCGGTCGTCGCCGACTTGGGGTTGGACGAGGACCAAACCTCCTGGAGCTTGAGCGCGTTTTTCTGGTCGTATGCGCTGATGCAGGTGCCCGCCGGCTGGCTGGCCGACCGCTTTGGCCCGCGGCGGCTGTACTGCTTTTACATCGTCGGCTGGTCGCTGTTCGCGGCGGCCACGGGCCTGGCCAAGGGCTTTGCCATGCTGTTTCTAATCCGGCTGGCCATGGGCCTGATGCAAGCCGGAGCCTATCCGGCCAGCGGCAGCCTACTCAGCCGTTGGGCGCCGTTGGCCGAGCGCGGCTGGGCCAGTGCGATGATTGGTTTTGGAGGGCGAATCGGCGCCGCGGCGGGGCTGGCTTTCACCACGCGCATGATCGCCGTCTCGGGCCAGTGGCGATGGATCATGCTGTTCTATGGCGGGCTGGGCGCAGTGGTCGCAGCGGCGTATTGGTGGATCGTGCGCGACTGGCCGCGGGAACATCCGCGCGTCAATACCGCCGAACGCGGTTTGATTGCCGGCCGCGCCGTCGAGGAATCGGAAACGCAGACCAACGCGAATCAATTCCGCGAGGCGCTCACCGGCTTTCGATACCTGCTCACCAGCGGCAACATGTGGTTGAACTGCCTGGCCCAGTTCACCACCAATTTCGGCTGGGTGTTTCTGGTGACCTGGCTGCCGCGCTATCTGGTCGAAGCCCGCGGCTTCTCGGGAGAGCGCGGCGCGAATATGAACGCCATGGTGCTGGTGGCGGGCATGGCAGGCATGCTCTTCGGCGGACGCATTACCGACGCCGTCACGCGACGCCTCGGCCTGCGCTGGGGCCGCGCGCTGCCACTCGCGCTGTCGCGGTTTGTGGCGGCGGCGGCTTTCGTGGCCGTGCCCTATTTGGCGCCGCAGTGGTCGGTGGTGGCGGCTTTTGGCCTGGTGGCCATCGCCACCGATCTGGGCGTGCCCGCCACCTGGGCGTTCGCCCAAGACGTGGGCGGCAAGTATGTGGGCGTTGTGCTGGGCTGGGGAAACATGTGGGGCAATTTTGGTTCGGCGGCCGCGCCGGTGATTGTCGGTTGGCTCAGCCAGCGCGAGGGCCAGACCATGCAGTGGAGCGCCGGCCTCTGGGCCTGCGCCGCGGCGTTTATCATTTCGGGCGTCGCCGCGTTTGGCATTGATGCCACGAAGCCCGTTGTGGTGGAATGACCCCAGCGCTTCAAGAAACGCTCGATGTCGGTGCTGCGCAGCATCGGAAAAGAGAGGCTCCGCTCAGTGTTGCGATACTTGCCCGTTGAGGGCGACCGGAGGCACCGAAGCCGCGACTGGCGAAAAAAATGCCTCGCGCAGCGAGTCCACATATCTGTCTTTCTCGCCGGTCGTTGCGAGGGACGGGGCAGTGCGGAAGGGAGCGGGGTCGCAACGGGC
>DASVHB010000418.1:0-3462 GCA_036379195.1 Pirellulales bacterium | reverse complement strand
CAAACACCTGGTCGAGCTGCGCGGGATCGCCGTCGATCATCACCGGCGTCTCGCCCAGCGCTTCGTCAATGGTCACCCGCGCCTGCACCGCTCGGCCTTCGACGAGGTTCAAAGCCCGCCGCAGCGTGTCGCGCACGTCGTGCTTCACGCGGCGCAGCTTGGCGGGCCTGGCAAAGTCGAGCAGCTCCTGGATGGTCGTCTCCATTCGCCCGATTTCTTCCTGCACCACGCGCAGGCGCTTCGCCTCAGCCGCGTCGGAGTCGCCCTTGCCGGTCATCTGCATCAGCAGCTTGACCGAAGTGAGCGGGTTGCGCAACTCGTGGGCCACGCCAGCCGCCAATTCGCCGACGGCGGCCAGCCGCTCGGCCCGAAACGCCTCGCGGCGGGTCTTTTGCAATTCATCGACCACTTGCTTGATGTGGCCCGAGATTTCCTGCACCTGCAACTGCAAGCCGGGCAAACTGCCCGAGGCCGCTTCTGGGTAAACCTCGACGCGACCGATCTCTTGCTCCAAGTCGCCGCTGGCGTCTTTCAGCGTGACGCTGATCTGCGAGATCGAGTGGTGCAGCCCGCGGGCCACCCAGATACCCAGCAAAATACCAAGCGCCGGGCCAAGAATGACGAACGCAGTGCGCAGCATGTTCACCCTCGACCGCAGCCGGTCGCGGCGCACGAACGACTCATTGGTCAGCCGCTGCCCCAACTCGAACAACCGTTCGCACGGCTCGGCTACCGCCCGGGCCAGGTGCATCGACTCCTCAACGGTGAGGGGTTCGAGCAGCTCGCCGGGCTGACGCATCGACAACCACTCGTCGATATTGCCGCGATAGATCTGAAACCGCTCTTCGATGGTGCGGGCCAGCGCCTTCTCTTCGATCGAGGAGCCGTCGTCTTCGACGCTGCCCAAGGCCAGCTCGAAGGCGTGCTCCAACGCGGCGGCCTCGGCGGTGAACCGTTCGTCGACCGCTCCGCGGCGCTCGCCGTGCTCGGCCGCTTCCAGCAGCACCGCTTGCAACCGCCACAGGTTCTCTTGCATGGCCCCGGCCGAGCGAATGGTGATGCGGTTTTCCTGCACCACCTGGGTCTGCAAGTCGTCGAGTTGGGCCAGATAATGCGAGGTGGACACCGTCACCACGATCCACAGCAGACTGACCAGCGCAGTGGGGGCGACAACTTTCTTCCACATGCCGCCATCATAACTGGCTGAAAAGGCGCCAGCAATGCAGCCGCCGCCAGGGGAAGCAGCGATCAATCATGCGGCCGCCTCGTGTACCAGCCGATCGAGCAACCGCAGCACGTGGGCTTCCAACTCGGGCATCGCCTCGCTGGCATTCGCACAATCGACATCGTGAATGTCCCAAAACTCGACCCGCGGCAGCCACTGGGGAAATTGTGATTCGAGCAACGGGTGATGCTCGGCCCGCTTCACCGCCACGATGAGCTGAGCGGTTTCGAAATCGTCGCGGGCCGCGGCTTGCGGAAGCCGCAGGTGTTCATCGAAAGAGATACCCAACGCCGTGAGGCGCGCGGTGGTGTGGCACGACAGCGGGCCGACGTTCTCTTTTACCAGCATCAAGCCGCGCGAGGCCGCCTGCCAGGCCATGCCGCGCTGCCGCGCGTGCCAATTGAAAAAAATCTCAGCGAACCGGCTGCGGTAATAATTTCCGGTGCAGAGAAACAACACTCGCTTCGTGACTTCCATTCGTGCTCCGTCGACGACGATTTCATCCGCGCGGGCCGCGGCTGCCTCGCAGCCGCACAGTTTACACGCGGTGGTCGCTGAGGCCAATCGCGGTGGCTGCGCAGAGCCGCGCACGATGCGCGGATTCTAATAAAAACTCGTCCGCGGCGATGCCCCGGTGCCCGGATACGTGCTGGAAGAATCGCTTCTTACTCAGGCCGCCCCGCCGGCAGGGGCACGTCGCGGAAGACAATCTCCAGATCGCGCTGCGAGCGTATCCGCGGATAGGTCACACGCAGGGTTTGTGGCTGGCTGCCGGCATCTTCGCTCGAAAAGCTGAGCTTCAGCAGCGGCCCGCGGTCGGAGAGCGTGTTGGTCTGGCCGTGCTTGCGGAAGGCGCGACCCGCCGGGTCGAACAGCTCGATCTCGTTCTCTTGAAACACCACATCTGCCGGCTCAGGCAGGGCCGCTTCGCGCGTCAGCAACAGTGTCAGCTCGCAGCGCCCGCCGTGCGTCGCTTGAAAATCGTCGATCACCAGCTCCAGATCGTCTTGAAAGTGCGGGCCGGCGGTTTTCAGATCGCTGACTTCCAACCGGGCCAATTCGCCGACCGCCACCAGTCCCCATCGCAGCCGCAGGGTCTTCAGCGACCTGGCACTGACCGGTGGTGGCTGCAACCGCACGTTCATGGTCACCTGCTTCGTGCCAGAACCCGCGATGTTCCACCCGCCGCTCATGGTCTGAGCCGACAGCCGCACGCCGGTGTCGGTCTCCGCTTCGACCACCTCGGGCTGCAGGCGATAGGCCATCAGCCGGAAGCGATCTTCCCAGATGGCCTGCAAGTCGAACTGAAACGTGTGCGAACGCTCGGAGCGAAGCTGCTCGTAGTCGAACTCTTCGGAAAACAACCGCCGCGCGTGCTGAATTTGCATTTTCACCGGCCCGGCGTACGCGGTTGGGTATTTGCCCGGCGGGCCAGACACCACCACCAGGCCGGGATGGCGCGTGTCGTAATGCGGGCGAACGCGGTTGCCGCTGAGGCGGCAGAGATCGTCGACCGCCTGCCAGAACCCTGCCTCGGCAAAGTCGGCGTCGATGGTCCGCTCGTGAAATGCGCCGTACTCGTCGCCGATCAAGAGACGATTGCCCGATTGCCGCGAGATCGCGGCCAGCACTTCGCCTGCGGCAATCTGGCGGCCACGGAAACTGACCTTGGCAGGCTGCCACAGATCGTCTTCGCGCAAGCGGCGGAGCAGTTGTTTGGCCCGCAGACGCACTTCAGGGTCGTCGTGGCGAGTGGCCGCTTCCAGCTCGCTGCGGACTGCGCCGCCCAGCGCGGCCAGCTCGGCGCCGGCGGCTTCGCGCTGCGCATAGGCGTCGCTACCCAGCCGTGTGACCAATCGGGCGATCCGCACGGCGTCGGGCGGCTCGTCGGCCCAAGCCGGCCCACCGAGTGGAACAACGATCGAGGCGCCTAGCGCGATCCAGGCGCCCAGCAAGACGAGCGGCCAAGCAGGCCGACGGTCCCTCATGCGGCCTCCGCAACGATCTTTGTTGCCCCGATGCGGCAAAACAGGTTTGCGGTTGATCTGATCCAGCTCGTTCGCCGGCCCATCCGCGGATCGGCGATCCCAAGCCGCGAGAAGCTAGGACAACGGAGAGACGGCGTCAAGGTCAGAAGTCGTCTCGACGCTTCGTCGCTTCGTCGACGGGATCGGGCAATCGCCAAGAGCGACTGTAAATCTCCGCCACGGAGTGTCGGAGCTACCTTGAAGTGCGGG
>DASVHB010000417.1:0-10257 GCA_036379195.1 Pirellulales bacterium | reverse complement strand
GCGCTGGTGCGCCGCTTCTCGCCGGTCACCGTATCGACGGCGGTTTCGTTGCAGTTGCTGCTGGTGCTGGCGGGCAGCGGCATTCCGCTTTCGGTGCATTGGATGATGCCCGACATTCGCCGCGATTATTCGCTGCTGGAGATCACCAATCCGTTTTATTCGCTCTATGAAGTGGCGGAGGTACACGACTTCATTCCCGAAGTCGTGGCCTTGATCATCCTGGTTCCCTTGTCGGCGGCGGGCGTGTCGCTGTTAAACCTGCCCGGCGTGGTGGCGGCGGTGCGACAGGTGCGGCTGGCCAAACCGCGGCGCGTCGAGGAGGAAGATTTGCAAGAAGCCGCCCTGCGCGCGCCGCCGCCTGGACCCAGCAGCCCGTTCGATGACGAGGCAGCCGCCGCGGCGAACGGATAATCATGCGGTGGCCGGGGCAGAAGCTGGCCGAGTTTGACGAAGCCCTTGGCAAGACGCGATGCCGGCCAGCGATGCCCCGGTGGCGGCTTTATCGGGACATCGTCGCGGCGGAACGTTTTGGGCCGGAGTTGAGCCATCCGCGCGGCTCTGCCCCTACAGCCACCCGCGGGTGCATTCATCAGCCGGTTAATGCCAAAGCAGTAGACTGTCGATCGCCGGGGCGCAACATTACAATGGGTGCCTGGCTTGATCTCCAACTCCGCAAGCGTGAACATCCATGAGCCGTGCTAAAACCGAGTTTCGCTACGAAAAACTGACCTGGCCCGAAATCAATGATGCGGTCGAGCTGGGCAAGGTGTGCATTGTGCCCTGCGGCGCCGTCGAACAGCACGGGCCGCACCTGCCGCTGGATGTCGATATCATCTGCCCCACCGAGATCGCGCGGGGCGCCGGCCGCCAACTGCCCGAGAAGATCTTGGTATTACCCACGGTCTGCTATGGCTACACCGGCCACGTGATGGACTTCCCTGGCACGATCAACAACGATTTCGAGCACTTCATGCACCACGTGCTCGACATCACCAAATCGCTGGCCTACCACGGCTTCAAGAAAATCGTTCTGCTCAACGGCCACGGATCGAACGTGCCCAATCTCGACCTGGTCGCCCGCCGCACCAATCTGGAGACCGACGCCGAGTGCATTTTGGCGCCTTGGTGGCAATTGCTCTCGGTCGACAAAGAATTTATGCCCCGCTGGCGGCAGAGCAAGTTTCCGGGCGGCTGCGCCCACGCCTGCGAGCTGGAGACGTCGCTCTATTTGTATCTCGACGGCGATAATGTCCGCCGCGATCTGATCAAGAACGGCGTCATCAGCTTCAACGAAGAGAACAGCCCGTTCAATTGGGTCGATCTCTTCTCCGCGGGCCCGGCGACGCTGATCTCGTGGACGAGCAGCTATTCAGAGACGGGAGTGCTGGGCGAGGCCGAGTTGGCGACCGCCGAAAAAGGTCGCCAGGCGTATGAAGAAGCGGTCAAGCAATTGGTGCGCTTCGTGCAATACTTTCATGGGCGGCCGCTCGACCCGCGCCGCGATCGCCACCGGCGGCCTCCCACGATGCCGATGCCCTGGGGCCAGCGACCGGTGAGGTGATCGCAGACGCGGAGACACGGAGACGCAGAAAGGGCTGGATGCTGATTCTCCCCTGTGCGCATCTCCCCTGCACGGGCTTGACACATGGCAGGCGAAAAACTAGCCGCGCAAGAAGTTCCCGACACGATCGCCTCGTACTTTGCCGATCAGGGAACCGACGAGATCGCGGCGCATGGCGGCCCCGCGGCGGCGCCGCCGGCGCCTCGTGATAGCGGTTCCGACTTTTCGCACGCGCCCGAAGTCGACGCCGGCCAGCGGCTCGACGATTTCGATCTGCTGCTGCCCTTGGGGCAGGGCGCTTTCGCACGCGTGTTTTTGGCGCGGCAGCGGTCGATGCAGCGGCTGGTCGCGCTGAAGGTTTCGTGCGATGAGAGCCAGGAACCGCAGACGCTGGCCCAGCTCGACCATCCGCACATCGTGCGAGTGTTCGACCAGCGCGTGTTGGACGACCGGCGGCTGCGTCTGATCTACATGCAATACGTGTCGGGCGGCACGTTGCAGGCCGTCGTCGAGGCGGTCCGCGCCAGCCCCGCCGGTCGGCGCGACGGCAGTTTATTATTGCGCCCGGTCGACGATTGTTTGGGGGCGCGGGGCGAATCGCCGCCCACCGAATCTTCGCAACGTCGCAAGCTGGCGTCTTGGTCATGGCCGCGGGTGGTGTGTTGGCTGGGCGCTCGCCTGGCTGGAGCACTGGAATATGCCCATCAGCACGGCGTGCTTCACCGCGATCTCAAGCCCGCCAACGTGCTGCTTTCGCCCGACGGCAGTCCGAAACTGGCCGATTTCAACATCAGCTTTTGCTCGCAGGTGGAAGGCTCCACGCCCGCCGCGTCGTTCGGCGGCAGCCTGCCGTACATGTCGCCCGAGCAGCTCCAGGCTTTTGGCGCGCTGTCCCAATGCCGCCCCGCCGAACTCGACCCCCGTAGCGATGTCTATTCGCTGGGCGTATTGCTGTGGGAGCTATTGGCCGGCGAGCGACCGTTTGCCGACGCCGCTGCGACTGCCGATCTGCGGACAGGCCTGGCCGAAATGGTCGAGCTGCGCCGCACCCAATCGCTCGCCGGCAAATTGCCTGGCGATTTGCCTGACGGCTTGGCAGAGACTCTGTCGCGCTGCCTGGCGTTCGATCGCGACCAGCGATTCGCCAGCGCTCGCGAGCTGGAGCGGCAGCTTGAGCTTTGCCTTCAGCCAAGAGCGCGGAGGCTCTTGCAGCCCGCGCGCGGAGATTGGCGCTTGGCCGCGCAGCGGCATTGCCTCTTGGCGCTGGTTGTCGCCAGTCTCGCGCCCAATTTTGCCGCCAGCGTATTAAGCATTCTTTACAACTGGTTTGGCATTATCTCGCGGCTGGGTCCCGGGGCGCAGGGCCTGTTTGCAAATCAGCTTTTGCTGATCAACCCAATCGCCTACACGGTGGCGGCGGTGGTGCTGTTGCGCGCCGCCCGGCCGGTGCTTCAGGGCGTGGCCGACGCCAGCCGTGGTATGCATGCCCGCGACCGTTCGACTTCCCGTGCCGCGTTGGCCCAACGGCGCTGCCTGCGATTGGGCGACTATGTGGCCTGGGTCACGGCTGCCGCGTGGACGGTGTCGGGCGTCGGTTTCGCCGGTTGGTTGCACCTGGGCGTCTCGCGCGAGGAGCAAGAGCAGATGGTCGCCTTGGACGACGTTCACTTTTTCACCGCGCTGGTGCTGTGTGGTTTCATGGCGGCGACGCTGTCGTTTTTTGCGGTCACCTTTGTCGAGGTCCGCGTCTATTTTCCGCGCTTGCTCGAATCGAGCGGACACGATCACGCCGTCGCGCAACAGCTACAGCAATTAGCCAATCGCTGCGGCTTTTATTTTGTGCTGGCCGTATCGGTTCCGTTTTTGGCGGTGGTGGCCACGGTGTTATTGTTAGATACTACCCAGGACCGCATCGCGGTTTCGGTGCTCGGCACGCTTGGTTTGGTATCGTTTGCCATCGCCTATCGTTTGTGGCAAGAGATACAACGTGATATCGCGGCGCTGGCCGCCGCGCTCGATCTCCATGCCGGGGCAGCCGATGGCGCTGAGCGCCAGCCGGCGCCACGGGAAATGTGATTGGTCTAAGGGACATCACATGGCCAGTGTCGCCTTGGAAGGCGTATCGCGAGTGTTCCCCGGCGGCATCGCCGCGGTCGATCGGCTTGATCTGCAGGTCCGCGATGGGGAACTGCTCGTGCTCGTCGGCCCGAGCGGCTGCGGCAAGACGACCACACTGCGGCTGATCGCGGGGCTTGAATCGCTAGATTCGGGCAGTCTGCTGATCGCCGGCCGCAACGTGAGTCGTATCGCCCCGCGCGATCGAGACGTGGCGATGGTATTTCAAGGTCATGCACTTTATCCGCATTTGACGGTCTATCAGAATCTGGCGTTTGGACTCGAAATGCGCCGGGGCAGCCGGTTGCGGCGTGCCTGGCAAAGATGCGCGGGTCGGGGCGGCCCGTCGCGGGGCGACGCAGGCGGGACGCCCACTCCACAAGCAGGCGGGATGCCCAATTCACAAGCAGGCGGCACGCCCACACCACAAGCAGGCGGAACTCCCATATTACAGCCTGTGGACGGACAGCATGAGATCGCCGCGCGGGTGCGGGCGGCGGCCCAGCGGCTGGGCATCGAACCGCTGCTGGAGCGAATGCCCGGCGAGCTATCGGGCGGAGAACGTCAGCGCGTCGCCCTCGGTCGGGCGCTGGTTCGTCAGCCCGCGGTCTTTTTGCTGGACGAGCCGCTCTCGAACCTCGACGCCTTGTTGCGAGCCAGCTTGCGAAGCGAGCTTAAACGGCTCCATCGCAACCTGTCGGCGACGATGGTCTATGTGACCCATGACCAGGCCGAGGCGATGTCGCTGGGCGACCGCATTGCCATTCTCGACCGTGGCCGGCTGCAACAGATCGGCGAGCCGCTGGAGGTCTATCGCCATCCCGAAAATCGGTTTGTCGCCGGGTTTTTAGGATCGCCGCCCATGAATCTGTTCGAGGCGACGTGGGCAGACTCAGGTCAGCAAGATGTGGTATTGCACGGCGGCGGGTGGGCGCTTGGGGTCGAGCGCGGCTGCCTGCCGGGCGGTTTGCCTGCCGGGCCGGTGGTGTGGGGAGTCCGCCCCGAAGACCTTCATTGGGGGCTGCCGCCCGACGGCGTGGGGCGTCTGCGACTGTCGGCCTGGGTGAACCTCATCGAGCCGCAAGGCGATATCGCGATCGTACATTTGGCCCCGTCTGGTTCGGATACGGCTTCGCCTGCGGACCAAAACCGGGTATTATTATTGAAGACAGATAGGTTCGACCAGGAAAGTGTGGGTCAGCGGGTCGAGGTTTGGTTCGATGCGGCGCGGCTGCATTGGTTCGATGCCCTGACAGGGCGGAGTGTACGCGGTTTCGAGGCGAGCAAAAGGTAACCGGCCTGGTGTCCCGCGGGGCAAGCCGTCTGGTGCGGCAGCCGCAAGTGGGGTAGGCTGGTTGCCGTTTTTCATTTTAGGTCCGTAAAAAAGGAGATCCGCCAAGCGATATCAAGGAGCAGTAGGGTGGGCACTGCCCACCAGGCGCTCGGTGGTGGGCAGTGCCCACCCTACGGGCCGCCGCCTGATGGGACGAATCAGGTGACCATCAGTGACAATTCGACAATTCGATTTCTAGCGCACCACGGGTGCCGAGAGAGTGACTACCATGAATGCCAGCGAACTTCTGCGGATCATCGACACGATCCACCGCGACAAGAACATTGAAAAAGAGGTCGTTTTCCAGGCGATCGAGGCCGCCCTGGTGTCGGCCGCCAAGAAGCAATACGGCGAAGATCAGGAGGTCGTCGTTGAGATTAACCGCGCCGATGGATCGATCAAGGGAACGCACAACGGCGTGCCGTTGGACGAGGGCGAAACGCTGGGACGCATCGTCGCGCAGACCGCCAAGCAGGTAATCATCCAAAAAGTTCGCGAGGCCGAGCGCGACGCGCTTTACGACGAATACGACAAGGAAAAGGGACAATTGATCACCGGGGTCGTGCAACGCTATGAAGGAGGCGCCGCCACGGTCGCGCTGCCCAATTGCGAGGCGATTCTGCCCCGCAGCGAGCAGATTCCGGGCGAAACGCACCACGCCAACGAGCGCGTGCGGGCCACCATCTGCGAAGTGAAAAAGGCCGGCAGCCGGGTGAAAGTCATCCTCAGCCGCACGCGCCCCGCGCTGGTCGGGCGGCTGTTCGAGCAAGAGATTCCCGAAATCGCCGACGGCGTGATCGAAATCAAAGCCATGTCGCGCGAGCCGGGCTACCGTAGCAAGGTGGCGGTCAGCAGCACCGATCAGCGGGTCGACTGCGTCGGCGCGTGCGTGGGGGTGCGCGGCAATCGCATCAAGAACATTGTCGACGAGCTGGCCGGCGAACGCATCGACATCGTCCGTTGGAGCGACGACATGCAGGTGCTGATTCCCAACGCTCTGCAGCCCGCCGAGGTCGAAGAGGTCATTCTCTGCTCGATGCTGGGGCGGGCCATCGTGCTGGTGCGCGAAGACCAGTTGTCGCTGGCCATCGGGCGGCGCGGGCAAAACGTGCGGCTGGCCAGCAAGCTCTGCGGCTGGGATATCGAAATCATGACCCGCGAGGAGCTGGACGAGCAGATCGAGCGGGCCGTGGGCGGCTTCAGCTCGCTGGAGGGCGTCGACGAAAGTTTGGCCGAGAAGCTAGTCGGCGAAGGTTTTTTATCCTACGATGATCTGTCGGTCATCGAGCCTGACGCTCTGATGGAGATGGGCGGCCTCTCGTTGGAGCAGGTAGACAAGATCGTCGCTTTGGCCGAAGAAAAGGCGGCCGAGGCCGAAGCGGCGGCGGCCGAAGAGCGCCGCCGGCAGCGCGAACAGGAGCGGATCGACGCGGCCACGCGCGAAGCCGAGGAACAAGAGCGGGCTCAGGAGCAAGCTGCTGGTTTGTCGGCGGCAGAAGATTCAGCGATTGGGGGCGCGGCCGAGGAACCTGCGGCGGCCGCTTCGGCGGGGGGAACCGCTGGAAACGGAGAACCGCCAACCGGCTCGGCGGAAAACGAGCCGGCCCATTCCGATGACGCCGGTAGTGGTTGACACGGCGCCGTCCACCACCGTCGAAGTCGAGCGGATTGCTTCGCTCGTCTTTTTCGCGGGGGGAGATACCAGGGAGACGTTCACCATGATTTAATTTGCCATGGATTCGGCCGGCATCGTCCGGCCGAATCAAACCGAGGGAGATTGCACACTTGCCCGTACGGATCTATCAACTCGCCAAAGAGTTTAAGCTCGACAGCAAAGACATGGTCGACCGGTGCGCCAAGGCGGGCGTCACCGGCAAGGGTTCGGCCCTGGCCAGTCTCACCGACGAAGAGGAGGTGAAGGTCCGAGCGTTTTTGGCCGGCGGCGCGAACCGCGCGGCTAGCGCCACGGGGGGCGGCCGCGCGGGCGGCGTCGCCACGTTGGCCCCACCCGCCAAAACGGGACCGCTTACGCCGAGCGATTACATTCCACCGGCGGGCGTGACGGGCAAGCCGCCCGCCATTCCCTCGCCCGCCAAGAGCGATGGCGAGCGAACTGCTGCCGAGACCCCCAAGAGAGCCTCCGCCGAGAGTGCCAGGCCGCCTGCGCGTCCCGCCATCCGCGTGGCCGCACTTCCCACGGCGCAGCAACCACCGGCGCCCACCAAGCCCGACGAGCCTGCGCCGCAAAAGCCCGACATCAAGTTGCCCACCGACGTCATCCGCGCGGGCAGCAAGGGCAAGCCGTTGGGCGCGCACATCAAACAACTCGAGCGTGCCAAGGCGCAAGCCGAGGCGGCCGGAACCAAAAAGCCCGCCGCCGGTCGCGATCAAGCACAAAAGCCGCCGCTGCCGTTGCCGCTCACCGAGGGCGAGCGCCGCGAGCGCGAACGCCGCCGCGGAAAAGACGGCGCGCCGGGCGATCCCGGCATGGGCACCCGCGAAGAACGCCAGAAGAACCGCAAACGCAGCACGGGCAATGCGCCAAGGATCACCGCCAGCGGTGTCGTTGAGGATGATCGTCCATCACGCCGCTCGCGGCCCAAGCCGCGAAAAACCGGCGTCAGCACCGCCGCGCCCCGCAAAGGGCACGTGGTCATCCAGTTGCCTTGCAACGTGCGCAGCTTTTCGGCATCGATCGGCGTGCCAGTGCCCAAGGTGCTGCAAAAGCTGCTGCAATTGGGAATCATGTCGAACATCACTTCCGAGCTCGAAGCCGAAACCATCGAGCTGCTCTCGGCCGAGTTTGGGGCCGAAGTCGAAGTGCGGCAGGCCTTCGATATCGAAAGCCAGTTGATCGACGCCATCCAGCAAGAGCAGGACTCGCCCGATCTGCTCGAGCCGCGGCCGCCGGTGGTCACCTTTTTAGGACATGTCGACCACGGCAAAACGTCGTTGTTGGATCGGATCATCGGCACCAATGTGGCGGCGGGCGAAAGCGGCGGCATTACCCAGCACATCCGGGCCTATCGCATCGAACGCGAAGGCCGGGCCATTTCGTTCGTCGACACGCCCGGTCACGAGGCTTTCACCCAGATGCGTGCCCGCGGCGCCAATGTCACCGATATTGCGGTGTTGGTGGTGGCCGCCGACGACGGCGTGATGCCCCAGACCGAAGAAGCGATCAGTCACGCCCGGGCCGCCGGCGTGCCCATCGTGGTGGCTTTGAACAAGATCGATCTGCCCGGCACCAACATCGACAGGATCATGCAACAACTGGCGGCTAACGAATTGTTGCCCGCCGAGTGGGGCGGCAACACCGAGGTGATCCGCTGTAGCGCGCTGACGGGTCAGGGCGTCGAAGAACTGCTCGAGACGCTGCTCACCATCGCCGAGCTGCACGAGTACAAAGCCAACCCGCATCGCCGAGCCTACGGCACCTGTCTGGAGTCGGAGGTGCAGGGCGAACGCGGCGTGGTGGCAAAATTCCTCGTGCAAAATGGCACGCTGAAGGTGGGCGATGTCTTGGTGTGCGGTTCGGCCTATGGTCGCGTCAAGGCGATGTACGATACCTTGCGGCCATCGCAACAACACGACACCGCGTCGCCCTCGACTCCGGTGAACCTGACGGGGCTCCACGTGGCCCCCGCGGCGGGCGAGCACTTTTTCGTCTTGGAAGAAATCAGCGATGCCCGCGATATTGCCGAGAAGCGGATCAACCAAACACGCCGCATTGCGCTTTCGGGGCAGGCGGCGCACGTCACGCTCGAAAACCTGCACGAGCGGCTGGGCGGCGGCGAACCGCAACTGCTGAACATCATCTTGCGGGCCGACGTGCAAGGCTCGATCGAAGCGATCCTCAAAGAGTTTGGCAAGCTTGAGCACCCCGAGGTGCAGCTCAAGGTGCTGCAAAAGATGGTGGGCGGCATCACCGAGGCCGACGTGCATCTGGCCGACGCCTCGGACGCCGTGATTATCGGCTTCAATGTGGTGCCCGACGAGGGCGCGCGGCTGCTGGCCGATCAGCGCGGCGTGCAAATCCGCCGTTACGATATTATCTATCAGGTGACCGACGACATTAAAAAAGCGCTCGAAGGCATGCTCAAGCCCGAGCAGCGCGACGTCGATCTGGGTCGCGCTCTGGTGCAACGCACCTATCTCATCAGCCGGTTAGGCACGATCGCCGGCTGTCGCGTGCTGGCGGGCACCATCGAACGCAACTCGCGCATTCGCGTCATTCGCGAGAACCGCGTGATCGGCGAATACCCGCTCGATTCGCTTAAGCGCGAGAAAGACGACGCCCGCGAAGTGCGCGAGGGCATGGAGTGCGGCATGAAGCTGCGCGGGTTCAACGACCTGAAAGAAGGCGACGTGTTGGAGTGCTACCGCGTCGAAGAGGTCGCCCGGACGTTGTAATGGCATCGCATCGAGTTCAAAAAGCCGCCCAGGCTGTCCGCGAAGTCGTCAGCATGGCCATCTTGACTGACCTGAAGGACCCGCGCGTCCAAGATGTGACCGTCACGTTTGTCGAGATGACCCCCGACATGCGACAGGCGAAAGTCCACGTATCCATCATGGGCGACGAGACCAAACAGCGATTAAGCCTTTCGGGCTTGAAGAGCGCCGCGGGCTATCTGCAATCGAAGGTAGCCAAGCGCATCGACACCCGCTACACTCCGCGACTTGAATTCGTGCTTGATTTGGGTGTAAAAAAATCAATACAAATCGCCGAAATCCTGGACCGCGTCTTGCCGAAAACAGCCGAACCAGCGGACAATGAGGTCGAAGACGGCGGCGGCGACGCAGTCTCGGATGACGCAGTCTCGTAGGACGTGCGGCCTATATGGCGTCGTGCTCGGGCAGAGGCGGCAGAAATCGAAAATCCAAAATCGAAAATCCAAAATCGCACTGAACCATCAACCCTGACCCCCGATCCCTGTTCATGGCATCTCCCAACCGTGCGGCACTCATCACCAAGATGCACAAAGTGCTGAAGAAACACTACACCCCAGTGCCCACGCCTGAGCGTCCGGTCCTCGAGCAACTGCTCTACGCTTGCTGTCTGGAGAACGCTCGTTACGAAGCTGCCGACAAGGCTTACGCCGCGGTTTCGACGACGTTTTTTGATTGGAACGAGGTGCGTGTGAGCACGGTCAAGGAGTTGGCCGAGGTGATGCACACGCTACCCGATCCGCAGGCCGCCGCCGCCAGGTTGAAGCGCACGTTGCAAAGCGTGTTTGAGGCCAGCTAT
>DASVHB010000416.1:0-5755 GCA_036379195.1 Pirellulales bacterium | reverse complement strand
TATGTAGCGTTACGTCCCGTGAAGGAGATGGTCGATGTCGGGCGAGAAGAAGTCGCCGTCGGTGGGACCGCTGGAAAACGCCGTGCTGCACGTGCTGTGGCAGCGCGGCACCGCCACCGCCGACGAAGTGCGCGCGGCGCTAGAAAAAACGCGAAAGCTGAAAGAATCGACCGTCCGCACCTTGCTGCGCCGGCTGGAAGACAAGGGATTCGTCGCGCACGACGTCGAGGGCCGCACGTTCATCTATCGTCCCAAGGTCGCCCCGCAGAACGTGGCCACTCAGGCGGTGCGCGGCATCATCGACCGGTTTTGCTCGGGCTCCGTCGAGGCGCTGCTCGCCGGCATGGTCGATGGAGAATTGATCACGCCGCAAAAACTGCGTCAACTCGCCGACAAGATCGCCGAGGCAGAGGGCAAAGCTCGCAAGTCCAAGAAATCCGACCGCTAACTTGTTTTTCGAGGCGCCAAATCATGTCCGAACTCTACCTGCGGTGTTCGATGCTCCTCATCGACGTTTCGTTGAAGGCGTTGCTACTTGCCGCCGTCGCGGGCGGCATCCTTCGGCTCTCGCGGGTCCGACGCAGCAACCTGAGACACGCCGCCTGGGTCGGCGTGCTGGGGGGAATGATCGCTCTGCCCGTGCTTTCCGCGGTGCTGCCGGCCATTCCCGTACCTGTCTTCCGCGGACGGCAATCCGCCTTGCCGAGTCGCGAAACGATGCCGCTGCCCGACGCCGAACTTGCCACCGCTCACAAAACACCGGCTGCCACGTACGGCGCAACAGGGACGGCGAACTTGCCAGAGCGGAACGAGGCAATGAACGACTTCGCTGGCTTGAGTCGGATAGAATCGCGGTCTGATCCGCGCAGCGAATCATCAAGCGTCAGCGTCGCGGGAGACCTGGCAAATACCGACAAATCGGTGGCGCCGTGGGCCCCGGTTTCAGCCCGTGGATACGTTTCCAACCGATTGCCGGTCGTTGGGCTGACGATTTGGGCGCTAGGTACGCTCATCTTCTGGGCACGCCTGCTCCTGGCCATTCACGTTACGCGGCGGATGGTCCAAAGATCGACGCCGATTTGCGCCGAGACAGACGCCCGGCTGCGGAACTTCGCCGGGACGAATCGCGCTGCCGGGCGGGCCGTAAACGCCGGGCTGCGGGAAAGCTCGGACATTTCGGTTCCGCTGACGACGGGCATCATCCGTCCCCAGATTGTATTACCGCTGGATTGGACGACTTGGCCCGAGGAAAAACTGAGGAACGTTTTGATTCACGAATTCACGCATATCCAGCGGCGCGATTGTTTGACGGCGTTGGCGGCCGGGGTGACGGCGACGCACTATTGGTTTCACCCGCTGGCCTGGTGGCTGCGCCGCAAGCTGGCCGTGCTGGCCGAAGACTGCTGCGACGATGCGGCGATCGGCGCCGCCGGCGAACGAACGGCTTACGCTCGGCATCTGTTGGAATTCGCCAGCGTGCTGTGCCAGCGGCGGAGCAGGCTGCATTACGTGGGGCTGTCGATGGCCCGCCGGTCGAACGTCGAGCGGCGGATCCTCTCGATCCTCGACACGGATCGCCCTCTCTCGCAACGCCTGCCTAGGGCGGTCTCGTTGCTACTTGTGGCCGCGATCTTGCCACTGATCGCGGTGGCGGCGGCGCTGCAACCGGCTGGAGAATCGTCAACGAAAACGGACCCGCAAGCAGGTTCGGTGGCGGCGCAAAAAAAATCCTCTGACAAAGCCGAAACCGCGACGCCCCCCAAATCCGCCGCGCCCGCCGGCGCACCGGCGCCGCACGTTACACAGAAAGACTCGGAGGAAAAGGAATATCACGGCAAGGTGGTCGGCGCCGATGGCCAGCCGCTTGCCGGAGCCGAGATCTGGTTCGCGGTGTTGCCTTACGAATCGCCGGGCAGCCCCGCCCAAGGTACGCTTCGCCGAATGGCCGCCAGCGATTCGCACGGAGATTTCTCGTTCGGTCTGAAACCCCTTGAGAACGCGGACCAGTTCCCCATTGACTGGACACTGTTCGCGTGGCTGGCCGCCAAGGCCCCCGGTCACGGTTACGACTGGCTGCCGCTGCGGAGCTTTGAAAACGGTGCCGTCGCGTCGGAAGAGAGAATCACGCTCTGGCAGAAAATCGACGATGTACTAGGCCAAGGTCGGTCCGCCAATCGAACGCTGAAACTGCCGCGAGAAGCCCCGGTTCACGGGCGCCTCGTCGATTTGGAAGGTCGCCCGCTCAAGGGCGTCGCGGTTTCGGTGGAACGCATTCAAAACGCCAACCGGGCGCTTTTACGCGAGGGGTTTGCGAAAGCCTCGCGAAACACCGTCGATAAGGCCCTTCGCACGACAGCGTTTGGCGCATCATCGCTCGACCGCCGCGATTGGCAGACACTCATCCCACCGGTGAAAACTGACGACAACGGCGAATTCTCGCTCTCCGGATTAGGACGCGATCAAGTCGCCACCGTTACGCTATCGGGCGAGCGCGTCGAGGCCGAGCGGTTCTTTATCGTGGGAGCCGAAATGGAGACGAAACTGGTGCCGCACCTCTCGATGTATCCCAACGGCGCCAAAGACACGTTTGTCGGCGTCAGTTTCAGTCATGCCGTCGGACCCGCCATCCCCGTCAGCGGCGTGGTGACCGAATTCAAAACCGGCGAACCCATCGCCAACGCCACGGTCTTTGTGGAACGTCTGTTTAGCGGAGACGGTATCAACGCTTCGGCCCAACTCCGTCTGCAAACTTCTCACATCCGGGCCCTGACCGACGAACAGGGCCGATATGCGCTTACGGGCATTCCACCGGGCAAGGGGCACGTGCTCAACGTGGTTCCTCCCACGTCGGAGCCGTGGTTGATTGCTTCGCAGACGATTTCATTAGATCCGGTCCAGCCGACCGCTTCCGTCAACGTCCAGGTGTTTCGCGGCATCTGGATTGAAGGCAGAGTGACCGATGCCGACACGGGTGAAGGCATCAAGGGCTGCGTCGATTACCTGGCATTGCAAAGCAACCGCAATATCCCCCAGGAATTCGGGCTGCAGGACGGCTGGCAAGGCGAACGGTTCCTTAGCGATGAAGCGGGCCGCTATCGCACGGCAGGATTGCCGGGCCCCGGCGTGCTGCTGGTCCGTTCGTTTGGAAAAAAGATGTACCCGTTAAGCGTGGGGGCTGAAAAAATCGAGGGCTACGATCCCGAGATCAACTACATACCCACGACGCCCACCGGCATGCCTCTTTCGAACTGGCACCTCGTTCTGCTCATCGATCCAAATGTAGGCGCCGAGCCGTACCACTGCGACATGACGCTGTCGGCCGGAGCTTCATTGGTCGGACGAATCGTCGGGCCGAATGATTCGCCGGCCGCGTATGTCGAAGCCTTGGGGCTGGTCGAAAAGGGATCCTTCTTCACGCCACTCACCGACGACAAGTTCACGGTGACCAACTACCAACCCGACGAGCCGCGCGACCTGTTTTTCAAAACGGCAGATGGGTCGCTCGTGGGGCACTTGCACCTCGAAGGCCAGCCGCCCGCCGACCTGATCGTTCGCTTGCAGCCCTCGGTCACGGTCCGGGGCAGGCTCATTGAGACCGAAACCGAAGAGCCGGCTGCTGGATATGGGCTATACTGCGATTCATCGAAGAAGGGCGAGTTTCGTATCGACGACACGAAGACGACTGAGAAGGCCTGGTTCATCATCAAAGGGCTGCTGGCCGGGAACGTTTACGAAATGAATGCCTTCAACGCGCAGCTTTTCTCCAATGGAAAAAACCGCTTTACGATCGACCTGAGCAGCGCGAAACCCGGTGACTTCATCGAACTCGGCGACGTAACCGGCAAGAACGCCAAGCGGAAGGAATAGACGAGCGCGAGCAATAGGTTCTGTTGCCCCGGCGGCGAAGTAAAAATGCAAAATGAAAAAGTCAAAACCGGACAACGGCCACTCGTGACCCGTGAGCGTTAATCCTGCCCCTTGCTCACCCCATCTCGGCCATTGCTTCGTCGGGGATATTGAAATTCGCCGAGACGCTCTGCACGTCGTCGTGGTCGTCGAGCCGCTCCATCAGCTTTAAGACATTGCGGCCCGTTTCGGCGTCGAGATCAACCGTGCTGGTGGGAATGCGCGAGATCTGATTCGATTCGGGCTTCAGACCGCGCTGCGAGAGGGCGTCAGACACTTGTTGAAACACCGTGGGGTCGCAGGTCACCTCGAAGCCGTCGGTGGTGCGCTTCACGTCGTCGGCGCCGGCTTCGAGGGCCAACTCGACCAGGGCGTCTTCTTCGGTTTGCGAAGACGGAATGAGAAACATGCCCTTGCGTTCAAACATCCAGGCCACGCAACCCGATGCCCCGAGCTTGCCGCCCGCCAACTCGAAGATTTTGCGGACCTCGCTGGCGGTGCGATTGCGATTGTCGGTGAGGATTTCGCACAGCACAGCCACTCCGCCGGGACCATAGCCTTCGTAAAGCGCTTCTTCCAAGTTGCCGCCTTCGAGCTCGCCGGTGCCGCGCTTGATCGCCCGAGTAATATTGTCTTTGGGCATGCTGACGGCCCGAGCAGCGTCGATGGCGTAGCGCAGACGCAGGTTAGCGTCGGGGTCGCCGCCGCCCATCTTGGCGGCCACGATGATCGCCTTGGAAAGCTTGCTCCACATCTTGCCGCGCTTGGCGTCAACCAGCGACTTTTTGCGGGAGATGTTCGCCCAATGAGAATGTCCAGCCATGGTCCTATTTCCGGTTGAATTGAATTCCGCAGGTAGCTCCGACCCTCGTGGCCGGTCTGCCGGCCTCGACTTCAGCGGCCCGAACACAACCACACTAACCCTAAGCGCAAGCGAGGAAAACCTTGGTGATTATGCGGCCGCCTCGCTGGCGCTTCGGGTTAGTGTTAGGGCTTCTTGCGGATCGCATCTCGCCCCGCGAAAACGCTGCTACCGCGGAGCGAAAAGCGACTTTAGGGGTTCAACTTTTTCTTCACACGCTCAATTCTTTCAGCGTCCGTTTCCTTTTCAAACGCGGCCAGGGCCTTCTGCCAGGCAGCGCGGGCCTTGTCGGTCTGGCCGGCGGCCGCCGCCGCGTCGCCCAAATGCTCAAGCATCACGCCGTCGGGCTTGTCGCCGGTTGCGGCCTTTTCCAGTTCGGCCACCGCCTCGGCATGGCGGCCCAGGCGATGGTAAATCCAGCCCAGGCTGTCTCGGTAGGCGGAGTTGTCTGGTTCGGCCGCGACGGCGTGCTCGATCATCGCCAAAGCCATGTGCAGATGTTTGCCCTCGTCGGCCCAGAGATATCCCAGATCGTTGTGGGCGCCGACATCCTCGGGGAATTCGTCGAGCACCTGCTCAAGCCATTCCTCGCTCGTTGCCAGGTCGTGTTGTTGCACGGCGATGCCCGACAGCAGCATTCGTGCCGCGTGCAAAACCAGCCGGCCAGCGTCCGATTGCTCGCGCTCGTCAAACCGGTCGATCAGGTCGCGAGCAGCTTCGGCGGCTTCCTCGTATCGCTTGGCGATGTAGAGCGATAACGTCACCTGGTATGCCAGTTGCGCGTTCTCCCGATTCAAACTCAGTGCGTGCCGGGCGGCATCGAGGGCTTCTTCGTTGCGGTCGGCGGCCAGCAGCGCACGCGACCAGTAATAGTGCAACGTCGGATCGTCATTCGCTCCGGCCCGTTCTTCAATCGCTCGCCGCAAGATGTCGGCGGCGCGAGCGCTCTGTTCTTTGGCCAACAACCCGAGCGACCAGAACAGGTAG
>DASVHB010000415.1:0-6331 GCA_036379195.1 Pirellulales bacterium | reverse complement strand
AACTCCCCGCGCCAGCGGCGGATTGCGCACCAGGTATTGCAGGCTGATGAGCAGCGCCGGAACCTCGGCCGTGCCGTCCGGCGCCGGCGCGATGCCCTCGGTGAGGCTTTCGATCAAGCGCGGGTCGGACGTGGCGATCTGCCGCTCGATTTCCAAATACCGCTCGAGGGTGCGACGGGTATTGACCTCCAGCCGCGCGTCGGCGAAGACCGTTCGCTCAGGCCCGTTGTGAAAGATGTAAACCGCCGCCGCTCCCTCGTCGATCGCGAAGCAATGCCGCGGCATTCCCTGGCGGCCCAAAAACTCGGCCGCGCCGTGGGCAAATGCGCCGGGAAGTTCGCCCAGGCCGAACAGCCGCTGGATGGCCGCTGCGCGATGGATGGTGAGCAAATCGAACGGAACGCCGACAAACAAGAACCCGAGCACCGCCGCGAGCGCCACCGGTCCCAGGTGGAACTTTCGCTCGGGTCGCGGAGGTCTGGTTGCGAGCCATTCTCCTAGATTGGCGCGAAGCACCACACCGCCGACCAAGGCGAACAAGACACTGTTCCGGCTGGCCTGCCAGGCCAGGTAGGCAAACGCCGCGAAAGCCAACACTCGAAACCACGACACGCTGCGCCGCGCCATCAGCGGCACGAAGCTCAGCAGTCCCAGCACAAAGAGCACGACGAGGCTCAAGGTGGTGAGATTGCCCAGAATCGCGGCGGCGCCGTAGCTGTGGATGAACTCGGGAAAGCCGCGAAATTCGGCGGAAAACTGCGTGTAGAACGGATGATCGGCGCCTTGGATCCGTTGCAGCAAAACGAGGGGAAACAGGGCGCCGTCGAGACCATAGGGGTTCAGCAGCGCGGCGCCCAGCATGAGAGCGGTCACCGCGAGCGGCAATCGCCACTGTGTCCGAGTCCGTCGCTCGATAATTTCTCCGGCCAAAAAGCAGAACCAGACCATCAGCCCCAGCACGAACAGCCCGTGCATGTTGATCCATAAAACTTGAATCAGCGGCAGCGACCAGAGCAACCGTGGTCGGCTGCGCGCATGAAAGACAATGGCCAACTCCGCGGCCAGAAACAGAAACGAAAACATTTCGGGGCGCACCAGATTGCGGCCTTCATAAACCATCAGCGACGGTAGCCAGCAAGCCACGCCCTGCCAGGCGGGCCAGGCGCGGCGGCCGGCCGACCAGGCGATGGCGAACGTGATCGCGCCGAGTGTGCTTTTAAAGATTACCAACGCTGCCGCGCCGCCCAGCCGCCAGAGGGCCGCCGCCACGAGCTGAAAGCCCCAGTGCAGGTCGATCCACGGACTTTCGGGGTTGGTATAGGTGAACCAATCGGTACGGGGAATTTCAGCCCGCTGGTAGATCAATTGCCCGGTGCGAAGGTGCCACCAAATGTCGGGGTCGTCAATCTGCACGCAGCCCACCAGGAGCGCGAGGGCCGCGAAGGCAGCCAGCCAGAGCCACTGGGCCTTGCCACGCGGGGCATCGGCGGCATCGTTCGTGACGTTCCGCGCAGGTGCGGCGTCGCGCCTTTTGGGTCTGCGGTCTGATTGCGGGCGTGGCATCGGTTCTATTGTGCCACACCGCGGAGGCGATCGCACGGCCGCGGCAGTTTTCGTGGATTCTTAGACCGCGGCCGAGGTATGTCTATGCCCCGTCGTGAGAAACCGCGGCATCGCCAAGGCTCTGCCCCAGCCACCGGCTGTCAATCGAAAATCCAAAATTGAAAATCCAAAATCGCGCTCGCCGGGGCATCGCCAAGGCTCTGCCCCAGCCACCAGCCACCAGCCCCTATCCCGGTCTGCTCTCTCGCTGGCGCAAAAGCTGCTCGGCGACGACCACCGCCAGGCGGTTAAAATCGCTGGGGTTCGTGGGAGCATAGTCGAGCTGGCTGGGTGTTTCGCCGGCAACTTCATCGCCGCGCAGCGGACTGGTCACTCGATGGGTCGAGAGATTGTAAATGCCGTAGAGCACCTCGATTCCACGAATGCCCGCCCGTTCGACTTCTTGCCGCAAATCGAGGGCGGCCTGCGCGGCGTTGATGCCGACCGCCGCGTCGATCAGGGCCTCGCGGAAGCCCGACTGGCGCCTGGCGTCGGCGCCCCAGACTTGCTCCAGCCCGTTGGCGGCCTCGCGCACGGCCACAAAAATGCGCTGTTCGATGGCCCGCAAGTTTGGCGAGATGGCCTTCGACCAGAAACGCGGCGGCTGTAAGTAGGCATCGACGGCTCCCGTCACAGCGCCGCACCCGCTGTGACCAAGCACCACCAACACGCGGACGCTGTCGCGCAGGGCCGACAGCGCGAAATCGATACTGCCCAGACATTCGCTGCCTAGCACGTTGCCGGCCACGCGAATGACGAACAAGTCGTTAAAGCCCTGGCCAAAGAGCATTTCGGTGGGCACGCGCGGATCGGAGCAGCCCACGACGACGGCAAACGGGTTGGGCTTGGGCGGCGCGTCGCCCGCTTGCCGCACGCCCATCTCCCAGGCGTTGCACATGACCACAAACCGCGAAGGGCCCGAGCCGGGCAGGTTGGCGGCGCAGCTTTCCATCCATTGCGCGAAGACGCGGTTGCCTTGTTCCAATGCTTGCTTGGCGGCGGCGGCGTCGGGCGGCGAAGGCTTGGCCGAGGGATTCTCGGGGTCGAAACGGTAAATGTAGTCGATCGATTGCATCATGAGGCGATTGTAACATGCCGAGCGGCACGGTGCATGGTGCGATTCGCTCCGCTCGGCCGCGACGCATCAAGTTAAGGAACTTTGACCGTAAATAGCGGGTCGATTCTGGTAAAGAATACGGCCAAGGGCCCGTGGGATGACCTTCCTAGGTCGTCCATGCGGCCGTTTTGGCTCGATGGGCGACCTAGGAAGGTCGCCCTACGGTAACCGTGAGTGTCGTAAACCCGAACAAGGAGTTTATCTGCTTAACTTGATGCGTATGGGAACTCGCATCGCTCGGCCCACCCTACAGAGTCTTGAGATATTCCAGCACCGCCCGCTTTTCGTCTTCGGTCAGTTCGTCGGGGAAGAGATGCCCGGCGGCGCTTTTGCCAAAGCGACGCGTGTCGAAATACCGGCGGCGCTGGGCTGGCGAGCGAATGTCGGCGGGAAGCTCGTCGAGCTCGGTCGTCTCCAGGCCGACGCGCTGTTGGTCGTAGCCGTCTTCGGTCCGGGTCCAAACCAAGGGCCGCCGCTCCGGATGCAACAGGTGCCAGAGCGTGGGAACTGAGCCGTTGTGAAGGTACGGCGGCGAGGCCCAGACGCCATCGAGCGGCGGCGCCACGTAGCCCGCCAGCGCATGCTTGACCGGCTTCTGTCCATAATGCCCCAACCAGGTCGCGCTGTAGCTCTCTCGCCACGAAGCGTCGATGGCATCGAGCCGGGCACGGTCGGTGCCCAGTTCTTCCAGCGGCACGTTCACTTCCGGATAAGTGCCGTCAGGGCCATACGTGCCATGACAGCGGCTGCACGTCTGCACGAACAGCGCTTCACCGCGGGCAGCCAAAGGCCGATCGATCTCAAACGGATACTTGGGTGCTTCGAGCGACTCGATCCAGGCCAGGATGTCGCGGTAGTCTTGCTCCCACTGGCGGAATTCTTCGGGGCCGTTTTTGGGCAATAGTAAAAACTGCATCAGCGCGCGATGGGTTTTAGGCAGGCCGCCGTCGGCATAGAGATATTGCTTCTTCTTGATGTTCCACCAGGCGGGGGCGTCGTGGTCGTGGTGGATCAGCTTGGGCGGCAACCGGTCTTGGTGCACGTTCAGGTCGGCGTCGCGGTAGGTGAGCAGCACCACGCCAAACATCACGGCGTTGGTGGTGCCGATGGTCGTGCCCAGCGGCATGGCCGCTCCACCTAGATCCATATGCGAGAGTGGTTTCTTCAGCCGCAGCTTGGTGGCCCGCACGTCGTCGGTGAGCGTTTGCAGAGCATAAAGCGAATTGGGGGCGCCGGGAATGACGCGGCCCGCCACTTTGCCGCCGTGGCAGGCCAGGCAATTCATGACCCAACCGCCGCGGCCATCATCGACATATTGCAGCGCAACCCCCTTGCTGCGGCCCGGCGCTTCTGTCAGGCCATAGCGAGAAAAAGCCATCGCCCGGCGCTCGGCGGGGGTCGCGCGCTCGGCCTGCGTGCGCAGCGGCTCTTCCCAGGTCTTCCACAGTTCGTCGAAAACGTCCTGGTCGAAGTCGGGCGGCAGATACGCCTTGGTGGTCAGCAGCCGATAGCCACGCTCGATGGCCGACTCTGGGCCGGGGGCTGTTTCGGTTCGCGCAGGATCGGCCTGCGCGGTGACCGCGGCGGCCAGGCAAATGACGATCCCAAGGGCGATGCGCATCGAACAATTCTCTCCGGTGATTCTCTAACCGGAGTCTAGGCGCGGGTTTTAACCGGGGCAAGGCCGGGCGAGGAACATGGACAGCGGCCGCAACCGCCCGGGCCGTTTTGGCTCGGGCGAAACGACTACTCTTCGCCGTTGCTGCCCACGTGGGCGGGCGACCGTTCTTCCTCGTCGTCGACGCTCACGACCTGATCGATGCTGATTTTTAGCAAGCGGATCTTGTTGCGCAGGCTGCCGCGCGTGATGCCCAGCATCTTGGCCGCCTGCGATTGATTGCCGGCCGTGTGACTCAACACGCGCGTGAACAAATACTTCTCGAGCTGGGCCAGCGAGTGCGCGTAAAGGTCTTCGCTGCCGGTCTCGAGCGAATCGTCGATGAAGTGCTCGAGCTGCTTCAGCCCGCCGGCCCGCGCTGCGGCGCCAGGCACCGTCGCCCGGCGTCCACGGCGAGCCTCTTCCGGCAGACACTCGGGCATCAGCACCTGCCCGGTCGTGTGCAGCAGGGCCTGCTTCACCACGCTCTGCAGCTCGCGCACGTTGCCCGGCCAGGAATACTTGAGCAGCAACTCCAGCGCGTCGGGCGCAATGCCTTGCACGTCTTTGCCCAAATCGCGGCTCGACTTGGCCAGAAAATGCTCGAGCAACATCAGCACGTCGTCGCCGCGTTCGCTGAGCGGCGGCAGCTTGATCGTGTAACCATTGAGACGATAGTACAGATCGGCGCGAAAGTCGCCATCGGCGACCATTTTTTCCAGGTCGCGATTGGTGGCGGCCAACACGCGCACGTCGGTCTCGATGGTTTCGCCGCCGCCTACCCGCTCGAACCGCTGCTCTTGCAACAGCCGCAGCAGTTTGCTCTGCACCAGGGGCGTCATGTCGCCAATTTCGTCGAGGAACAACGTACCGCCCGAACATTGCTCGAAGCGGCCGATGCGCTTGGTATCGGCGCCGGTGAACGAGCCTTTTTCGTGCCCGAACAGCTCGCTTTCAAGCAGTGTCTCGGGCACGGCGGCAATGTTGATGGCCAGAAAACGGGCCGCCGCGCGATCGCTATGGTGATAGATGGCCCGGGCCACCAGCTCTTTGCCCGTACCGCTTTCGCCACGGATCAGCACGGTCACATGGTGCGGCGCCACGCGGCCCACCGCCTTGTAAACCTCTTGCATGGCGGGGCAGCGTCCCACGAACACATCGGACAGCTCGCCTTCGGCCTCGGCGGCCTCGGGCACGCGCACCGGCACGCTCATGCAGTGGCGTATTTGAATCGCCTGGTCGACCAGCGCCCGCACTTTCACAAAGTCGAGCGGCTTGAGCAAAAAATCGAAGGCCCCACGCTTCATGGCCTCGATGGCGGTGTCGCTGCTGCCGCCCGAGGTAATCAGAATCACCGGCACCTTCGGATCGGCGGCGGTGATGGCTTCGATGGTCTCGAGCCCCGACTGGTCGGGCAGCATGATATCGAGAATCACGACGTCGGGATGCCGTTTTTGAAACAGCGCCAACCCCTCGGCCGCCGCCGGGGCGGTGAGCAAATGGACATCGCTTTCCTTGAATACCTGCTTGAAAACGTGCAACACCGACCGGTCGTCATCAATGACAAGGACGGAAGGCACGGTCAGAATCTCCTGCGGTCAAAAACAAAAGCCCTTGGCACAGACAACTTGTCCCAAGGGCTTACATAGCCGACGCGGTAAAAAACGCCGGCTTGCAGTCTAGCGCGGTGCGCCGCGACTGTCAATTCGCAGAAGTGGGCAGAGGTTGGGATTCGGGATTCAGCATTCGGGATTCAGGGGCTGGGCTGGCCGGCGATTCTGGATTTTGGATTTTCGATTTACCCGGGTGGCCGGGGCAGAGCCTGGGCTGCGCAAAATTTGTGGCTACGGTCACCCGCGGTTGGTTCCGGTTTTGTTCCATCAAGATGCCACCGGCTTGCCCGGTGGAGTTTCACGTTGGCCGTCTACAAGAGGCGATCCTTCCCAATCGTCTTC
>DASVHB010000414.1:0-6715 GCA_036379195.1 Pirellulales bacterium | reverse complement strand
CCGGCGGCAAGTGGTGGCCATCCACGATCAGGCTGGCCATCAAGCGATCTTCGGCCAGTTGATCCCAAACATAATTCGGGTGGCGGCGCAGCAGGCGGTGGGCGCCATTGCCCAGATGTGTGCTGAGCCGGGCGCCAGCATCGACCGCCGCGCGAATTTGCGCCCCGCTGGCACCGGTATGCCCGATGGCCACGATCACGCCGCTGGCCGTCACACGGGCGATAAACTCCGGCGCCTCGTCGAAGTGCGGCGACATGGTCAAGATGCGGATTCGCCCGCCCGCCGCTTCCTGCAGGTGGCGAAACTCGTCCCAGTTGGGCCGCCGGCAATGCTCGATCGGATGGGCGCCGCGCGGACCGTCTTCGGTCGAAAAGTAGGGGCCTTCCACGTGAATGCCGAGCACCGACGGGGCGATGTCGGGCATCGACTGACACGCGAAGTCGATCGCCCCCAGACCGTGTACCAGGCATTCGAAGCTCTGCGTGGTCAGCGTGGGGCAGAGGCCCGTCACGCCAAACGCCCAGTGCTGGCGGACGATATCGGCCACTTTTTCAGGCGTCAGCTCCAGCGAGCTGAACTCCTGGCCGCCATAGCCGTTCACTTGCAGATCGATAAAACCCGGCGCGACCCAGGGCAGCGGCTCGCCCGCCTCGGGCAGGGCCGCGGCACGCGTCAACCGCTGCTCGGCCAACTCGATGCGCACCGCATCGCAGGTATCGTAACGCCGCGCCGAGAATTGCATCACCTAACCCTCGCAGATGTCGATTTCACGATACTTCAAACGGGCGTTAATGCAGCAATGTGGGACAGCCGCCCTCGGCTGTCTCGCGGTCGCTTTTGGCGACCACTTCACAACCGAGGGCGGCTGTGCCACAACGGCGGCTGATGTCGCATTCTGGGCCGCGTGAGGTATCGCCCGGATTATTTACGGCCCCACACCAACCCGAAGCGTAAGCGAGGTGCACGACACAACCTGCCTCGCTTACGCTTCGGGTTAGTGTTGGCGCACGCTGCGCTCTATCTATGGGGCCGTGAATAATCCGGGATAGGCTTACTTTACCGTTTCGCGGCCCAATCTTCCACCCTCTTGACTACGTTCAATTGAACGCTATGATTACGTTCAATTGAACGTTTCGGTGGGCAGACTGACCGTTGATTCGAAAAAGCCCCCAAAGATGCCCAAACGCGCCCCCCTGGCAAAATCAGAGTTGGAGCTGGCCCGCGTGGTCTGGCGGCTGGGCGAAGCCACCGTTCGGCAAGTGCTCGACGAATTGCCAGCCGATCGCGGGCTTGACTTCGCCACCGTGCAAACCTATCTGCGGCGGCTGGCGGGCAAAGGTTATTTGCGCGTCCGGCAGCGAGGCCGGGCGAACGTCTATGCTTCGCGCATTCCGCCCGACCGCGTGGTCAGCGAGGTGGTGCGCGATTTTGTCGACCGGCTGTTCGACGGCCAGCCGCTGCCGTTGGTCGAGCACCTGATTGAAGACCGCGGCCTCTCGGATGAAGAAATCGACCAGTTACAATTGATGCTCGATCAACTCAAGGAGCGCAAACCATGACGCTCGATTTTACGTGGTTGGGCCAACTGGCTTGGAGCCAGCTCTGGCAGGTCACCGTGTTGATTGGCGTGGCGGCGGTGGTGACGCGGCTGTGCTGCCGGTCAAGGCCGCACCTGGCACACTTGCTCTGGTTGGTGGTGTTGGTCAAATGCTGGATACCGCCGGTGTGGAGCAGCCCCACCGGCGTTTTTTCTTGGGCTCAAAGCAGCCGGTCGTCCGGCGGCGAGTTGCCGACATCGCCTCGTCGCCAGCGCGCAGCCCGGCCCGTGTTAGTGAACGACGCAGCGCCGGTTCACTTCGTCGAGACAAGGCCGCCATCGCTGGCCGCCATGCCGATTCAGCCATCCATAGATGACGACGGCAATTCGTTCGGGCATTCTCCGGAGTCGCGGTTCGCCTGGTACTTGTTTGGCATCTGGCTGGGCGGAACCGCGTTCGTGGCCACGCTGACGATTCTGCGCGGCGGGCAATGGCGTCGCAGGGCGACAGCCGGTGCGCGGCCGACGCCCGCGCACGTGACATCGCTGTTGAGCGAAGTTGCCCAATCACTGGGGCTTCGCCGCCCGCCACATACGTTCGTGACTTCGTTGCCCGTCGGCCCGGCGGCGTTTGGCCTCTGGCGGCCGACGATTGTGTTGCCCGAGTTTCTTATTTGCGGCGGCGCGCGAGAGCAGCTTCGGGCGGTGCTGGCGCACGAATTGGTACACGTGCGGCGAGGCGATGTGGCGGTGGGGTTTTTCCAATGGCTGACGCAGGCCGTCTGGTGGTTTCACCCGTTGGTGTGGTGGGCGGGCCGCGAGCTGGCGCGCCAGCGTGAGTGTTCCTGCGACGAAGAAGTGGTGGCCGCCCTGCGCTGCGAAGGCGCCCAATATGCCCAGAGCTTGCTCGACGTTCTCAAGGTTCGGCGAAGACTGCGCGGCGCGCCCGCCTGGGTGGGCATGCGCCCGGTCGATATCACGCGGCGGCGGCTTGCGCACATTGTCGAGCGGGGCGCGGCGGCTCGTGAGCGCACGCCGTGGCCTTACTGGCTGCTGGCGGCGCTCGCGCTGCTGGCGGTGGCGCCCGGCGCCGAGCTGCGATTGCGCGCGCTGGCGGTCGCCGATGATGAATCGCAAGAATCCGCAACTGTTGAATCAAGCGAGGCAGCAGAATCCAAGCCGGCAGATCGCTCGCCGGCTGCCGCTCCGCCCAAAGATGACCCGCCCGCGGATGACGACAACGGCGACCCCGAGGCGCCCGATCGCCGGCAACCCACCGAAGACACGGCCCGCATTCGTCGCGCGATCGACCGCGGAGTGGCGTATCTCAAAGCCCAGCAAAACGACGATGGCAGTTGGAAGGATCCGCCGGGCTTTGTCGGCGGCATTACTGCGATCTGCACGTTGGCGTTGCTCGAATCGGGCGCCGTTCCCGCCGACGACGCCGTGCAGCGCGCTTTAGCGTATTTGCGAACGCTCAAGCCGCAGACGACTTACGCGGCATCGCTTGCGACGATGGTGTTCTGCGCCGCCGAGCCGCAGCGCGATCAAAAACATATTCAACGCTATGCCAAATGGCTGGCGGAACAACAGAAACAGGTAATTCCCATGCGAGGCGCCTGGGGCTATCCGCAAGCAGAGGGCGATAACTCAAACACGGGCTTTGCCGTGCTGGCGCTCTATGAGGCCGACCGCGCCGGCGTCCAGGTTGAGCAAGACGTCTGGCGTCGGACCCTCAAATATTGGACTAGCACACAGGCCGCGGACGGTGCTTGGGGATACAAGCCCTTTACGCCGGGCACAGGCAGCATGACCTGCCAGGGCATCGCATGCGTCGCCGCGGCCTGCGAAGTGCTCGATGAGCGGCAGCCCGATCAACCCGGCCCGATTGCCCTGCAAAAAGCATCGCAGTGGCTGGGCCAGCACTTTTCGGTCGAAATCAATCCGGGGATCACCGGGCGGAATGCGCAAGGCTGGCGGCTATATTACCTGCGCGCGCTGAGCCGCGCGGGGCGGCTTTCCGGCCGGCGCGAATTTGGCAATCACGACTGGTTTGCCGAGGGGGCGAAATCGCTGCTCGCCCTGCAAACGATCCCAGGCGGCTATTGGAAAGGCGCCGGCCACGCGGAGGACGAGCCACAATTCGCCACCAGCCTGGCCTTGCTCTTTTTAGCGCATCAGAACGACCTTGCCGAATAACCGATCGGGTTGGATGCGGCGACGAACTTTTCTACACGCCGGCTGGCTGTTTCAGTGGCGGGTTGGCGACCGCGGGCGACTTGCCGGGCGCATGGTGGGCCTTGGGCGCGAACACCAGCACCGTCACCGCGCCGACTACCACCAGGATCAGCCCGGCGTAAAAGACCGGACTGACCTCACCCATATTCTTGCCGGCCAGACTCACAAAGGTGTTGATCACCGGGGCCGCTCCAAAAATCAACGGCATCACATACATCGGCTTGCCGCCTGAGTTGAACGCCATGATCACGCCCAAGGCGCCAATCGCGCCCGCAGCCCCGCCCGCCAGGCTCCACACCGAGCCGGTGAACGTGAATTGTCCATGCTCGGGCACGAACCACAAAATGATGCTCGAAACCACCACCGCGATCAAAAAGTAAGCCACACCCACGCAGATCAGCGGACGCAGCCGGCTGCCTTGCATCAGCATCTGGCCCTTGTGCAGCATCGGGCCATAGACGCCCCAGCAAACCGCGGTCATCGCCACGAACAAGATCACCAGGCTCATCTGCCGCCAACCGAGCGACTGCTCGATTTGCGTGCTCGTTTTGGTGACCTGCTGCGTGTGCCCGGCAGGATCGCCCCCGGCGGGCGTTTCGACGGCAACCGTCTGGCTGGCTTGCACGGTGGCGGGTTTAAACACCATCACGGTGACCGCACCCGTGGCCACCACGATCAGCCCGGCCAGAAAGAACGGCCCCGGCCGCTCGTGATCGCGGGTGGTAAACATCGTATAGAGCGTGTTGACCACCGGGGCGCAGCCGAACACCAGCGGCATGACAAAGATTGGCTTGCCGCCGTTGTTGAATGCCAAGATGATGCCCAGCGCGCCCACCGTGGTGGCGACGCCCGCGATTAGGCTCCAGACGGTTCCGGCAGTGGTCCAGGCTCCACGTTCACCCTTCATTCGCAGCAGCAGGCCGGGCACCAGGATGGCGATCACAAAATACGCCATTCCGACGCAGATAAACGGACGCCAATGGCTATGGCCCATGCCGTCTTGACCGACGCGCAGAATCGGCCCGTAGGTGCCCCAACAGAGGGCGGTCAGGCCTACAAACAGCAGTACCGAGAGCAGGTTTCTCATGGTTCACAGTGTATCAGGTGAGCCGCGCCAGCTAAAGCCGACGAACTCGTCTGGCCGCAAATGCCCGGTTTTGCGAGACTCTCTGCCCCAGCCACCAACGATCTGTACGGAATGCCCTAATCTGTTTTGACAGACATGTTCGGCAAATGTCCGGTGGCTGGGGCAGAGCCTAAGCGATGCCCCGGCTGATTCGCTTCCGGGGCATCGGCAAGCCTCTGCCCCGGCCACCAGCGATAAGGTAAGTAGCGCTGGCTATCACCGAGCTTGCTCGTCAAAACCGAGCAGAGAAAACCGCTTTCGCAATGAACTCGCAACGAGTCCATTCACTTCCCATGCAAAGCTCTCTTTTCACGCGACGCAGCATCTTCCGCTGGCTCGAACCGCAGGCGGTGCTGTTGGCGGTGGTGGTGATGCTGATCTTCTTCACGCGGTTGGGCGATCTTACGCTGCGTGGTGAGGAAACCCGGCGTGCCCGTGTGGCAATCGAGATGCTCGAAACGGGCGACTGGATCGTGCCGCGCGAACAGGGCAGGCTGTTTCCCGATCGGCCACCATTAGGCAACTGGCTGATCGCGCTGAGCATGCTGGCCACCGGCGGCAGCGGCGCCGTCGCCGTTCGCTTGCCCACCGTGCTCGCGACGCTGGCGACGTCGCTGGTGGTTTACGCTTACACGCGCGGCTTTTTGGGGCGCAACGCCGCATTGGCCGCCGGGCTGGCCTACGCCACGTCGGGACAAATCTTGCAGCTTGGCATGTTGGCCGAGACCGAGGCCACGCTAACATTGATGGTCGGCGCATCGCTGTTACTGTGGCACCTGGGCTATCTGCGCTGCTGGCCCGCGGCGTTGACGTGGACGCTGGGCTATGGATTTGCCGCGCTGGCGGCGTTGGCCAAGGGACCCCAAGGGCCGATCTACTTTGTCGGCGCCGCCGTGCTGTATCTGGCGTGTCGGCGTGATTGGCGGTTTTTGCTTTGCGGCGGCCACGCGCTTGGTTTGGCCGTCTTCGCGGCGATTGTGGCCGCCTGGCAAGTGCCCTACGCGCACGAGGTCGAATGGAAGCTCGTGCTGCAAACCTGGGGACACACCTCGGCGGCGCGGTTCGATTACTCGCAGCCCTGGCCCGTCGTCAAACATCTGCTGAGCTATCCCTGCGAAATCGCCGGGTGTTTGCTACCGTGGTCGATCTGGTTGGCGGCGTTTGCCAACCGCGACTTTCGCCGCGCGCTTGGCCCGGCCCGGCAACCGGCAATCTTTCTGTGGCTGGCGATCGCCGTGGCGTTCCCCACCTGCTGGTTGGCACCGCAGGCTCGTGGCCGTTACTTCATGCCGCTCTATCCTTGTTTCGCGCCGCTGGTGGCCATCGTGATCGATCGCGCCTGGTCGGCATCGCCTGGTTGGCTGGCGGACTTTTGGAGACGCCATCGAAGCGCGGTCGCTGCCGCAATGCTGTTGGCGGCCGCGGGCGTTATGCTCGCTGTGGTTTGGCCGGCGCTGGCCGACACGCCGCTGCGGCAATCGCCGCCATTCGCCGCGATGTATACGTTGCTGGCTTCGCTGGCCGCGTGGATCGTGTGGAAACGTCCGGTGGCCGGGGCAGAGCTTGGCCGGCAAGACGGTGACATTCATGGCCAGATTCTTCGGCCAAGCGATGCCCCGGTGAGACATGATCTTCTGATGACGCATAACACCGGGGCATCGCCAAGGCTCTGCCCCAGCCACCGCGCGATGGTCATACGCCTTCTTAAAGGGATTGCACGTCAGGCAGGAAAGCCTGACCTACGGGCTGCCCCGCTGGTGGCGATGGCGCTGTTTCTAGGACTCACCTGGAACGGCCTGTGGATGAACGATCTT
>DASVHB010000413.1:0-17977 GCA_036379195.1 Pirellulales bacterium | reverse complement strand
CCACCGTTGCGGCGACTAGCAGTATGGTTCGCTCAATGCAACGCGTCGAGCGCCTCGTAGGTGGGCTGCATGATGGCGTTGAACAACTGAAAGATCACCAGCACGATGATGGCGGCCACCAAGATCCAAACCCCAAAACCCGCCAGCGTGGTCATGGCCACCAAGGCCCGCTGCGCGCGGTCTTGATATTCGCGCGAGAGAATTTCCATGGTTTCGGGCAGGCGGCCCGCGCGCTCGCCCACTTCCAGGCTGTCGAGAAATTCGCGCGGAAAGGCGCGGGTTTCGGCGAAGGCTTCGGTCACTTCGTGGCCGGCCCTGATCGACTGCAGAATGTCGGCGGTGTGCTGGCTGTAGTGCGCGTTGCCCATGCTGCGCAGGCACAGCGGCAGCGACCGCAGCAGGTCCATGCCGGCCTCGAGCGTCAGGTACATGGTCCAGGCCAACTTCGACATGGCCAAGGTTTGCAGCGAGCCGCCTAGCCCAGGCGTGCGGATCAAGAGCAACTGCACGGGGCGGGTCCAGGCCAGGCCGCGGCGAATGGCCCGCGTCACCACCGCCACGGCGGCCACCACCGCCGCGACGTAGAGCGAATAAATCACCACGCCGCGTGTGCCATACAGCCCGAGACCCAGAATATCGAACGGCTTGCCGTCGGCCATCTTCGGCAGAAAGCCCATGATGAAGATCAACAGGCCGATCACGCCCACGGCGGCGCAAAGCTGCAACATGGGCCAGGCGATGGCCGCCAGAAAAATCCTTCGCAGCCGCACCTGGTGTTCGTAATGTTCGGCCAGCCGGCGCAGCACCTCGGCCAGCTTGCCGGTTTGTTCGCCCACGTCCACCAATTCGTGGAACAAGGTGGGAAAAAAGTCGCCGGCTTCGCGCAGCGCGTCGGCCACCGTTTCGCCGCGGTTGATGCCCTCGGCCACCAGCTCCATGTGTCGCCGCAGGCCGGGCGAGCCGCGGCCCGTGCTCTCGCGCGACCAGACGCGGCGAATCTCGACGCCCGCCTCCAAGCTGGTGGCCAGCCGGCGGCAAAGCTGCGACAACTCGCCGAGTTTGATACGAGGAGAAAAGAACATACCGAGCCGATGGTGAGTCGAGGGAAATTCGAGGGCGCCGCCCCTCTTCCATTGTATTCGGCGCTTCATCGCTGTCAGGATCCATCCTATACTAGCACGAGCGAGAATCGAAAATCCAAAATCGAAAATCCAAAATCGGTCGCCGGATCTTCTCCATAGAAGTATGAAATCCTGGAACACGGTTGCGATTGTCGGCGTGGGGCTGATCGGCGGATCGGTCGGTTTGGGGCTGCGCCGGCGACGACTGGCACGCGAGGTGATCGGCGTCGGCAGGCGCGAAGAAAGTCTGCAAACGGCCAGGCAACTCGGAGCGGTCGATCGCACCACGCTCGACCTGGCCGAGGCCGCGGCTGCGGCCGATTTGGTGGTGGTTTGCACGCCGGTCGGGCGAATCGCCGCCGACGTGCGCGCGGCGGCAGCGGCCTCGCGCCGCCAGCCGCTCATTACCGACGTGGGCAGCACCAAGGCCCAGATCGTGGCCGAACTTGAACGCGGGCTGCCAGGCGGCGCGCGGTTCGTTGGCAGTCATCCCTTGGCGGGCGGCGAAAAAAACGGCCCCGCCGCGGCAGACGCCGATCTGTTCCGGCGACGCACCGTGGTGGTCACGCCCAGTGGCTTCACCTACCGCGACGATCTCGATGCGATCCACGAACTTTGGAACGGCCTCGACGCCAACGTCATCACCATGTCGCCGGCGACTCACGACCGGGTGTTGGCCGCCACCAGTCATCTGCCGCACCTGGTGGCCGCGGCGCTGGCCGCGGCGACCGATGGCACAGACCTGTCCCTGACGGCGTCGGGCTGGGCCGATACCACGCGCATCGCCTCGGGCGATCCCGAGCTTTGGTCGCAAATCTTCACCAGCAACCGCGAAAACGTGCTGGCGGCCCTCGATCGTTATCGAAAGACGCTCGACGAGTTGCAACAGGCTCTGAGCGATGGCGGCGAGAGCCGATTGATCGAGTTGCTGACCGCGGCCAAGCGCCGCCGTGATGCGCGGAGGGAATCTTCGTGAGGCGCCGATGTCGATACGCGGGCTGATCTTCGATCTCGACGGCACGCTGGTCGACTCGGGGCTGGATTTCGAGCAGATGCGCAGCGAGATGGGCCTGGCGGCTGGCGCGCCGTTGTTGGAGGCGCTGGCGCGGCTGAGCGCCGCCGAGGCCGAGCGGTGCCATGCCATCCTCGAGCGCCACGAATGCGCGGGGGCCGAGCGCGCGGTGCTCATGCCCGGCGTGGCCGAGTTTTTGACCGAAGCGGCGGCCCGCGGCCTGCGATGCGCCGTTTTTACGCGCAACGGGCGGCAGGTAGCGCGGCGGACGCTCGAGCGGCTGGGATTGCAGTTCGAGACGATCGTGGCCCGCGAAGACGCGCCGATCAAGCCCGACCCGGCGGGCATCTGGGCCATTTGCCGGTCGTGGGGGCTTTCGCCCGACGAAGTGGCCATGGTGGGCGATTATCGGTTCGATATCATCGCGGGCCGGCAGGCCGGCGTGAAGACCGTTTGCTACTCGGCGCGGCGCTCGGCCCAGGAGGTCGAAACCTGGGGCGCCGATTTTTGTCTCGCTTGTTTTTCCGCGCCCGAAAAGTTCTGGCAGTGGGCCGCGGGGGAGAAGAGGGATATAGGTTCCGCGCCGTACGAGACCTCGGCGTAGGGCGTTCATCAAATGGGCAGAAAGATCACCTGGTTGCGAATTTCATCCTCCGTCATGCATTCGCCGCGCGGCGTGCGAGCAACTCTTCTCGCGAGATGCGCGGTTGCCGGCTTTCGATCTCCATGCGGAGTGCCTTGGCCTTGTGATCGCGCCGCTTCATATATTCCGTTACGATATCACGATTGCGAAGATAGAAAGCGATAGTCCCATAGACGTCGGCCAATTCCAGAGTGTCGTAGGCGCGGACCATATCCTCCGGCGTCATGCCGCTCTCGTATTCTTCTCACCCGACGGTTCGCCCGGCTTGTGCCACCGGGGGATCATCTCCCGGCGGCGCGGGGGATTCGTGCCCATTTAGTCTCGCTGACTGGCCGTCGCGGCCCGGCTAACGGAGTTGAATCGCGAGATGCCGCTTCGGCGCGCCACAGCGATATGTATCGGCCGCTGCGGCATTTCTGCCTAGAAAAGTGGCGATGTATCGCTCGCCCCCACCACGTTTGCGCTTTCCAGTCACCATCCTAGGCATGTCGGTTGCGAAGATGCCGCGACAGGCAGTGAACATGGCGTCAATCTTCAGGCAATCGAGATGAATCTTCGCAATCGCATCGGGCTGTACGGCGCTTACATGCTGGGCATGGCCGGCATCGGCTTCACGCTTCCCTTTCTGCCGCTCTACCTGGCCGAAAAGGGTCTGTCTGACCGGCAGATCGGCGTCATCTCGACACTGGCGGCGTTGGCCGCGCTGGCGCAGTTTCCCATCGGTCTGTGGGCCGACCGCTTGCAGTGGCGAAAACCCTTCTTGCTGGCCGCGCTGGTGCTGCTGGCGGCTTCGACCATCTTGCTGCCCGCCGGACACAGCGTGCTCGCGTTGGGCGTGCTGGTGATGCTGTTTGCCGAAAACGGAATTTGCCGGGCGTTGGTCGAAAGCCTGTCGGGGGCCGAGGCGGCCACGTTGGCCACGCCCGACCGCGTGGGCACGGCGCTGGGCGCGTTGCGGCTGTTTCGCCCGATTGGCGTGGTGGCGGTGGCCCTGGTGGGCGGGCTGTGGGCCGAGCGGCACGGCGTCGGCTCGATCCTCACCTGGCTGGCCGTCATCCAAAGCCTGGCGGTGGTGGCCTGCTTGCTCATTCACGATCAAAACCGCCTGGCCCGGCGTCAACAGGCTGATCTGGCCGTAGCTCAGGCTTTCCAGCCTGACGCTCATCAGGCTGGAAAGCCTGACCTACACAAGGTACGATCCTCGGCCAGGCGATCGGGCTACGATCGGGGGCTGTGGGCATTCGTGACGGTGATGGTGTTGTTTCACTTTTGTAATGCGCCGGGCGGCGTATACCTGGGACTGTTCTTAAAACGCGATTTGCACACGCCCGACCGCATGCTGTCGTACGCCTTCGTCGTGAGCATGATCGCCTGGACCATCATTGCCCGGCCCGCGGGACGCCTGGCCGACCGCATTGGCCGCCGGCCCTTGCTCATGGTCGGCTGGTTGACGATGGCTCTACGATTGGTGTTGATTGCCGTGGCGGGCACGGCGTGGCAGATCGTGGCGATTCAGGTGCTCGACGGCGTGGCGAGCGGTTTGTTTTCGGTGCTGGCCGGGGCATGGGTGATCGACCGTTTGGGCGATGCGCGGCGGGCGAGCGAGGCCCAGGCCATCGTCGGCACCTCGCTGGTGTTTGGCTCGGCGTTGGGACCGGCCGTGGCCGCGCAGGTGGTCGATGTATTGGGCTACCGCGGGCTGTTCGGCGCGCTGGCGGTGGTGGGAGCGGTCGCCACGCTGGCGCTGCTGGCGTTTGTGCCCGAAACCTTGCGGGCCGGCGGCGCCGACCTGGACCTGCCCGCGCCCGCCCTGGAACTTGTCTCTGGCGAAACGCTCGCCATCGGTCCCGAGGTTCGTCATGCCGACCACTGACGCCGCCGCTTCGATTACGGCGGCCATCTTCGCACTCACCTATCTGGGTCTGGCGCTGGGCCGCGTGCCGGGCTTGCGCATGGACCGCGCCGGCATCGCGCTGGCCGGCGCCGCGGCCATGCTCTGCGCCGGTTCGCTTACATTTCACGAAGCCGCACGCAGCGTCGATTACGAAACCATCGTGCTGCTGTTTGGCATGATGGTGGTGGTGGCTTATTTGCAGCTTTCCGGCTTCTTCGCCCTGGCCACGCAGCAGATCGCCACGCACTTCAGCGGCCCGAAAACCCTGCTGGCCATGGTCATCGGGCTGTCGGGCGTGCTCTCGGCGTTTCTGGTGAACGACGTGGTATGCGTCTCGATGACGCCGCTGGTGCTCGGCCTCTGCCGGCGGCTGCGGCGGCCGCCCGTGCCGTATCTGATCGGCCTGGCGACCGCCTCGAACGTCGGCTCGGTGGCCACCATCACCGGCAACCCGCAGAACATCATCATCGGCTCGCTGTCGGGCATTTCTTACCTGCGGTTCTGCTCGCGGCTGGCGCCGATCGCGGCGGCCTGCCTGGTTTTGAACTTCGTGATCGTGGCCTTGGTCTATCGCAAGCAGCTTCGGCAAACCGTCGTCGCAAACCCGCCAGAGCGACCGCGGCGCCCGCGCGTGCATCGCACACTGCTTGCCAAGAGCGTGGCGGTGACGTTGGGCACGGTGGCCTTGTTCTTTGCCGGGCAGCCGATCGCGCTGGTGGCCCTGGCGGCGGCGGCGCTCATGATGTTCGACCGCACGCGCCGCGAGAAAATCTACCGCACCATCGACTGGCCGCTGCTGATCATGTTCACCGGCCTGTTCGTGGTGGTTCACGCCTTTGAGCTGCACGTGGTCCGCGCCTGGGGCCTCGAACGCTGGGAAGCGGTCCGCCAGTCGCCCGTGGTGATGGTCAGCTTGCTGTCGGTGGTGTTGTCGAACCTGGTGTCGAACGTTCCGGCGGTGCTGTTGTTCAAGCCGCTGATCGAAGTCATTCCGGGACAAGAGCAAGCCTGGCTGGCGTTGGCTATGTCAAGCACGCTGGCCGGCAACCTAACGCTGCTCGGCTCGGTGGCCAATTTGATTGTGGTCGAGAGCGCCCGTCGCTCGGGCACCGAGCTTGGGTTTTTTGAATACTTGAAGGTGGGCGTTCCGTTGACGATTCTCTCGACCGGAGTCGGCATCGGTTGGCTGATGCTGACGTGAGGGGATTGCACCGCTTCTTGTTATTGAACAGACCGTAGGGTGGGCCGAGCGCAGCGAGTCCCACCGTTCGGCGCATTATCGTTGCAGCGTCGTGTCGCCGCCCGAAGGTGGGACTCGCTGCGCTCGGCCCACCTTACAAGCTACAAGCTTGTTATTCAACAGAAGCAAACGAAGAGAACGAAGGCTTTGCGGCGCGGCGTCGCACTGGCGTTAGCCAAACGCCTCGGCGCGGCCGGCATAACGTCTATTCGTAATTCACGGAACGGCACGGAGTCCGTTCCCTACAGACGTCGAGCGTAAGACCTGCGCTGTAACACGTTCACCATTCCAGGAGTTCGCCCCATGCACAACCCTCCTATGGTCTTCGCCGTCCCCGGCGATCTGCACCTGACCGAAGCCGGACTCGACAATCATCGGGCGGCGCTGTGGATGACCGACGAAATCAACGAGCTGGTGCGGCCCGATTTCGTGCAGTTCATCGGCGACAACGTGCAACACGCCACCGATGACCAGTTCCAGTTGTTCCGGCAAGTTTGCGGGCGGCTGCGCGTGCCCTTCGAGGCGCTGGTGGGCGATCACGACGTTTACAACGACCCCACCGCCGACCGCTTTCGCCGCCATGTGGGCGAAACCTACGGCGCGTCGTCGCGGGGCGGGTTTCGCTTCGTGCGCCTCAACACGCTGGAGCACCAGCCGCTGGGATTTTCCGAACGGCAGATACGCTGGTTCCGCGAACAAGTCGATCAGGCCGCCGAACGCGGCGAGCCGGCGATCGTCTTTCAGCATCACTATCCTTTTAAGGTGTACGAGCAATTCGCGGGACCGGGCGTCGCGGCCTGGCGCGAGATCGTGCAGACCCGCCCGATCGCCGCCATCTTCACCGGGCATACGCATTACGGCCAGATTGCCAACGACGGGCGAAACCTCTCGATCACCACACGCTCGATCGGGGATCCCGAAGGCGGGCCGCCCGGCTTCACGCTGGCCTATCTGCACGGCGACGATCTGGCGGTCAGCTATCGCTCGATCGATCAGCATGGCCCGCTGGTGCTGATCACGCATCCCCGCGATCTGCTGCTAGCCACCGGACCGCGGCACATCGTCAGCGGCGACGATCAGGTGCGGGTGCGCGTCTGGTCGCGTAGCCGGGTTGCTCGGGTCGAGGCGCGCGTGGACGACGGACCGTGGTTCGCCCTCTCGCCCGGCCCCGGCCACGATTGGCAGGGCGACCTGATGGCAAGGCAATTCGCCAAAGGTGAGCACCGGCTCGATGCTCGCGTGTGCGACGACGAAGGCGCCGCCGCGCAGTCGGCGATCACCTTTCTTTTCGACGCCACCCGCCGCTACACCCCGGCGCCACGCGCCGAGCCGACCGTGAAATCGACGGCGTTCTGCTGATCGCGCCGTTTGGTAGTGTCGTAAAGTTGTGTTGCTCGCCCACACCAACCCGAAGCGCAAGCGAGGCCGTGGGCTGATTCTGCCTCGCTTGCGCTTCGGGTTAGTGTCAGATTGCCCATCAGCAACACAACTTTAGGACACCACCCGCCGTTTTCTCGATTCGCGTTCGCCACCACCAGGCCGTACAATGGCGTGTTGTAGCGGGCATTCGACGAACCAATGCGAGGAATCGAGCAATCATGCGACTGATGAGCTACTTGACCGCCGATGGGCCACACGTGGTGGCCGCCCGAGGCAACGAACACGTCGACCTGACGCGGGGCGGCCTGCCGGCCTCGATGCGCGAGCTGCTGGCACTGGGCGACGAGGGACTTCGCCGGGCCGCGCAGGTGGCCGCCGCCGCGCCCGCCGCCGACGTGGCCGGCTGGAAACTGCTGCCGCCGGTGCCCGATCCGCAAAAGGTCATCTGCATCGGTCTGAACTACGCCGATCACGCGCGCGAAGGCGGTGTCGAGCCGCCGGAAGAGCCCGTGCTGTTCAACAAGTTCCCCACCGCGCTCATTGCCCACGGCGACTCGATCGTGCTGCCCCGCGAGTCGCAGGAGGTCGATTACGAAGCCGAGCTGGTCGTGGTCATCGGTCGCGGCGGTCGGCACATCGCACGCCAGCGGGCTTACGAACACATCGCCGGCTACTGCCCCGGTCACGATGTTTCTGCCCGCGATTGGCAGCTTCGCAAGCCGGGCAAGCAATGGCTGCTCGGCAAAACGTTCGACACGTTCGCTCCCTCTGGCCCCGCCCTGGTGACAGGCGACGAAGTGCCCCGGCCGGGAAAGCTGCGCGTGCAGTTCCGCCTGAACGGGCAAACCATGCAAGACTCGAACACCGAGCAGTTCATCTTTCCCATCGACGAACTGGTGGCTTACGTTTCGCAGGTTTGCACGCTGCTGCCCGGCGACCTGATTTACACCGGCACGCCGCCCGGTGTCGGCTTCGCGCGCAAGCCGCCGGTGTTTTTGAAGCCGGGCGACGTGGCCGAAGTCGAGATTGAACAACTCGGTGTGTTGAAAAACCCCGTCGTCGCCGCATAGACAGCCATGAACTGCCTCGCCCCCATCTTCCTCTCGCTGCTGGCCGCCGCGCCGGCAGACGCCCCGCAAACCAGCGACGACCGGCTGGTGATCGAGCGGTTCGCCGCCGAGCCGCAGCTTGTCACACCGACGGGCATTGCCGTCGATGATCGCGGGCGCGTGCTGGTGATCGAAAGCCACACGCACTTTCGCCCCGACGACTATGCCGGCCCGCCCGCCGACCGCATTCGCGTGTTCGAAGACACCGACGGCGATGGCCGGGCCGATCGCATCAGCACTTTTTTTGAAGGCACCCGGTTTACGATGAACCTGGCCGTCGCTCACGACGGTTCGGTCTACGTGGCCACGCGCAACGAATTGTTTCGGCTGCGCGATTCCGAGGGCGACGGCGTGGCCGACGAGCGAACGCCCATCGCCCGGCTCGACACGCCCGGCAATTATCCGCACAACGGCCTGTCGGGCTTCGCGTTCGACTTTGCGGGCAATGTTTACTTCGGCCTGGGCGAAAACTTGGGGGCCGAATATCGGCTGATTGGCAGCGACGGCGCCACGCTCAGCGGCGGCGGCGAGGGCGGCAATATCTATCGTTGCCGCGCCGACGGCAGCGGGTTGCAACGCGTGGCCACCGGTTTTTGGAACCCGTTTCATCTGACGTTCGACGCCTTTGGCCGCTTGTTCGCCGTCGACAACGACCCCGACAGCCGTCCGCCCTGCCGGCTGCTGCACGTGGCGCCCGGCGGCGATTACGGCTATCGCTTTCGCAACGGTCGCAAAGGGCTGCATCCGTTCACCGCCTGGAACGGCGAGCTGCCCGGCACGCTGCCCATGGTGGCCGGCACCGGCGAGGCGCCGTCGGGCGTCGTGGCCTACGAGTCAGACGGACTGCCGGACGACTACCGCGGGCAACTGCTGGTCACCTCGTGGGGCGACCATCGCCTCGACCGCTTTACGCTTGAGCGGCGGGGCGCATCGTTCACCTCGCGCGCCGTGCCCTTCGTCACCGGCGGCGAAGAGTTTCGGCCCGTGGGCGTGGCCGTCGCGCCCGATGGTTCGCTGTTTGTCAGCGATTGGGTCGACAAATCGTATACGCTGCACGGCAAGGGACGCATTTGGCACATCCGCGCGAAGCAACCGCCGCGAACCAAGCGACCCACGCAGCCGCGGCAGGCGATCGAATCGGCAGATCGCGCGCTGCGCGAGCGCGCGGCCCGCGCGTTGGCGGGCGACGCGCCAGGTCGCGCCGCGCTGCGCGAGCGGCTCGCGGCCGATCGGAACGCGCGCGTGCGAGCAACCGCGCTGGCGGCACTCGCCGCCGCCGGCGATCGCCAGCATGTTGCACAAGATGCGTTTGCCTCGGCCGAACTGCCGGCGACCGACGAGTGGAATGACCTCCGCGCGTTGGCGGTCTCTCTGCTTCCCGAGCAGTTCGACCTGGCCGAACTTTCGACCGGCGGCGACCCGTTGGTGCGGGCCGCGGCCTTGAAACTAGCGGCGGATGAGACCAGCCGACCGGCCCTGCTGGCCGCGCTGCGCGAAGCCGATCCTTTTCTGCGGCAGGCGGCGCGCGCCGGACTGCGGCGAATCTGCGACGACCGTCAATTGCTGTCGCTGGCGGCAAGCGACGATCCCGCCGTGCGCCTGGCCGGCGTGTTGATCCTACGCGAATCGAACGACGCGCCGGCACGGGCCGCGCTGCCGCGGTTTTTGCAAGACCCCGATGCTCGCGTGCGTTTCGCCGCCGTGCAGTGGGTGGCCGAGGCCGCGCTGGCGGAGTATCGCCCGCGGGTCGAGGCGCTGTTGGCCGAGTCGGGCACACGCGATTTGTTCGAAGCCTGCCTGGCCACCTTGGAGCGGCTCGATCGCCAGGCCCATCCCGACGCCGCCCAGACCAACCCGAATCAGGAAATCGCGGGCGAAGAATATGTCGTGCGCCTGCTGACCGCCGACGCCACACCGCCGGCCATCCGCACCCGCGCGCTACGCATGCTGCGGCCAAGCCACCCCGCGCTCACGCTCGATCGCCTGAAGCACTGGCTCTCGTCGCCCGACGAAGCGATGCGGCTGGAGGCCATTCGCACGCTGCGCGAAAGTCCGGCCAGCGGCGCCGGCTCACTGCTGGCCGAGTTGGCCGCCAACGCCGCCTGGCCCGAGCGGCTGCGTGCCGAAGCCGTCGTGGGTCTCAGCGGCCAGCGCCCTTCTGAGATCGCCCTGTTGCTGGCCCTGGCCACGGGCGGCGACCGGGCGTTGCGCGACGAGGCGCTGCGATCGTTGCGCAAAACCGAGCTGACCGGCGAACAGCGCGCGCGCTTGCAAGCCGTCGCCGAGGGCGACTCGGCGGCGGCGGAGTTGGTGGCGCGCGTGCTCGGAGGCGAACCCAAACAGGCGCTGCCCGCGGCAAGCGATGTCGCGGCCTGGCTGCGATTGCTCGACGAGCCGGGCGATGCCGCGGCGGGCGAGCGCGTGTTCTTCCATCCCAAGGCGGCCGGCTGTTACCGCTGTCACCAGGTCGATGGCCGCGGCGGCCGCATCGGCCCCGATCTGACCACCACGGCGCGGGTGCTCGACCGCCGCCGGCTGGTCGAGTCGATCGTGCAGCCCAGCAAAGAAATCGCCCCGCAGTTTGTCACCTACACGTTGGCAACCGCCGATGGCCGCGTGCTCACCGGGCTGTTGCTCGGCGAGTCGGCCAACGGCGACCAGACCTACGCCGACGCCGAGGGCCGGCTGTTCACGCTTGGCCCAACCCAGATCGACCAGCGGCAGCCGCACGGCAAATCGCTCATGCCCGACGATCTCGCCCGCACCTTGACCCCGCAGGAATTCCGCGACCTGCTCTCGTTTCTTTCGGCGCCGTAGCCGTTCACGACGCTCTGGCGTACGCCTACGAGCACGGGACCCGACTTAACCTCGCTTACGCTTCGCGCTTAGTATGGAGCGCGCTGTTTGGCGCGTCCGGGGGCGGATGCGCATTGCGGGTTAAGTGGTCGAGGCGTTCGGTTCGCTCACGAAAACCTTTTTCGCGGCCGGCCCAGAAGAGATTGGCCCAAGCTGCCCCTGGATGGCGTCAATCAGGGCGGCGCGGTCGACCGGCTTGGTGGCCACGTCGTCGCAGCCCGCTAAGCGGCATTCGCGGTGCTCGTCGGCGCTGGTCAACGCCGTGAGCGCGACGATCGGTTGCTGATAGCCGCCGGCTCGCAACCGGCGGGTCGCCTCGCAGCCGTCGAGCACCGGCATCTGCATGTCCATGAGAATGATGTCGAAAGGCTGGCCGCGGTCGGCGGCTTCGCGAGTCGCCTCGACGGCCCGCTGGCCATCGGTTGCCAGCGTCAACTCGGCGCCCGCACGCCGCAGCAGATGCCCAATGAGCCGCTGATTGTCGGGACCGTCTTCCGCCAGCAGAATGCGATAGCCTCCCAAGGGCAGCGGAGCATGGGCGTTGTCGCTACTCGATGCAGTCACATGATCGGCGGGGTCGGCGCCGCAGGTTGCCGTCGGCGCCGGGGCATGTTCGGCCACAAGGGCCGGGGCTACCGCGGAGGATGGGCAGGGGACCATGGCCGGAAAGGACGCGATGGACGACGGCCCGTGGGCATGGCAATTGGACGCTACCGGCAAACGCACGCTGAACGTGCTGCCTTCGCCAAGCTTGCTGCGCACTTCGATCGAGCCGCCCATCATTTCGGTCAAGCGTTTGCTGATCGACAGACCCAGCCCCGTGCCGCCAAAGCGCCGCGTGGTCGAGGTGTCGGCCTGGCTGAACGGTTGAAACAACCGGCCAATCTGCTCGTCCGACATGCCGATGCCGGTGTCGACCACCTCAAACCGCAACTCGCCGCCGTTCTGCTCCGGCCGCCAGCGCGTCGTTAGCCGCACCGCCCCGGTCTCGGTGAATTTAATGGCATTGCCCAACAGGTTGATCAGCACTTGCCGCAGCCGGGTCGGATCGGTCTCGACGGCTTCGGGCAACACGCCATCGACGCTGGTATCGATGCGCAGCCCCTTGCCGTCGGCCCGCACGCGCATCAAGTCGACGACCTCGCCGACGATCTGCCGGGGCGAGGCCCAGACGCGCTCGATTTCGAGCTTACCCGATTCGATCTTCGACAAGTCGAGAATATCGTTGATGATGCCGATCAAATGCTGGCCGTTGCGATGAATGGTGTCGAGCGCTTCGCGCGAGGTTTCGTCGCCGAGGGCCGGTCCGGCGGCGCCGCCATCCAGCAGCAGTTCGGTGAAACCCAGAATGGCCGTCATCGGGGTGCGAATTTCGTGGCTCATGTTGGCCAGAAATTCGCTCTTGGCTCGGTCGGCGGCGGTGGCCAACTGCAAAGCCCGCTCCAAGGCGCGCTGATGTTGTTCTTCGACGCTGCGAAAGACCAGGGTCAACGCCGCCACGCAAAACAGCAGGCCGATCAGGCCAAGGCACTGCAACATTCGCAGGCCCGGTTCGGAGAGTTCAACACGGAAGGGTTGGCCAAGCTCGCCGATCAGATAGAGGCCCGCGATGATGATCGCCGTAAGGACCGTCCAAAAGACGCCCCAGCGGCTTCCTGTCAGCAGGACCGCCATCACCGGCACGGAAACAAACCACAACGCCGCCGGAGAGCTGTGCCCGCCGGTGAACAGCGCCAGCCCCGTGTACGTGACCGTGCCGAGCAGAGCCAAGGCGTTGCCGGCCAGCGTCGGATTGCCCGTGGCACGCTGCAAAAAGGGAATGCCGACTAAAAAAACGCCGGCAGCGAGAATGATGGCCGGGCAGGTGAGTGCGCCCAGTGCCAGGTAAACACCGATGAACACCGGCACCCACACGCTCATCGCCAGGCACAGCGCCAGCACGCGGTTGGCCTGCTGCCGTCGCTCGGGCGAGCGGCGCAACTCGTCGGAAAGCAGCCACTGCGCGAGCTGCGAAATCAGCCAACGGCGGCGCGGTTGACGCCGTCGCGGGTCGGTACCGGGTTCATCTTGTGCAGGCCGCCAATTCATCACTGCACCAATTCATCACTGCACCGCGGTGGAAAGAACCGCCACTCGCGACGATTCAAGCAAAGTTAGCACATCCCCCGCAAGCGGGAGAGCATGGCCGAGTCGCATTCTTACCGCGTTTTGTCGCCCTTCGCTCGGCGAATGAAGATCGGCGGCCAAAAAAGGCCCATACTTGCACATGGCCAGCGCGTGATTGGCCCTGTAACCGTCAAAATCAGTTAATTCGTCTGGCCGATTGTCGCCTTTCGCTCCGCGAAAGTAGCGTCGGAATAGCTACTGTTCGCGGCGCGAAAAGCGACCAAGAGCCGGAACCTCCGGACGGGTGTGGGGTTTAATGGTTCAAGCAAGCATCCTGCCAGTTGGAAAACAGCCATGAAGCGAATCTGGGCGTTGTTGGTGCTGGGCATGATCGCCGCGGTCGCGGCCCCGGCGGAGGCCAAGAAGCCGACCCCTGCCGATCGCCAAAACCCCGACGAGCAAAGCTTTTCTGCCGCGGCCAAAGCGGTCGACTCGCTGCTGGCGGAAGAGTTGTTCCACCCGCCCGTGGGCTCTGGCGACGTTCCGCTGGCACCGAAGACCGGCGATGAAGTCTTTCTGCGGCGTGTCAGTCTCGATCTGGTTGGCCGCTTGCCCTCGGCCACCGAGATCACCGCTTTCACGCTCGACAGCAGTCTGAACAAGCGGGTGGCGGTGGTCGAGCGGCTGCTGGCCCGTCCGGCGTTCGGTCGCAACTGGGCGCGCTATTGGCGCGACGTGATCTTTTACCGCCGCGCCGAAGACCGAGCATTGCTGGCCGCCGGCGCCGCCGAAGAGTTTCTGGCAGACCAGTTCAACCGCAATGCGCCTTGGAACGAAATCGCCACTCAGTTTATCACGGCCACCGGCGATATTCGCGAGCACGGCGAAACGGCGGTCATCGCCGCCCAAATGGGCGATGCCAACGACGTGACCGCCGAGATGTCGCGTATCTTTCTGGGCGTGCAGATTCAATGCGCTCAGTGCCACGATCACCCCACCGATCGCTGGAAACGATCGCAGTTTCACGAGTTGGCGGCGTTTTTTCCGCGGATTGCTCTGCAACGCGTGCGCGACGCGGCCAAGCGCAGCTTTGAAGTTGTCTCGCGCGATGCCGGGCGCGATAAGCCGGCCAAGGGCGGCGGCGCACGCCGCGGCAGTCTCGAACATTTTATGCCCGATCTGAAAGACCCCGCCTCGAAGGGCACCGTCATGACGCCGGTGTTCTTTTTGACGGGCGAGCGGCTGCCGCCAGGCGAGAGCGACCAGCAGCGGCGGCGCACGGTGGCCGGCTGGATGACCGCCAAATCGAATCCCTGGTTCGCCAAGGCGCTGGTGAATCGCCTTTGGGGCGAGCTGGTGGGCGAAGGTTTCTATGAGCCGGTCGACGACCTGGGGCCCGACCGTACCTGCTCGGCGCCCAAGACCATCGACTATCTGGCCGAACAATTTGCGCGGCACGACTACGACATAAAGTGGCTGTTTCGCACCATCACCGCCACCGACGCCTACCAACGCGAGAGCCGCCCGCGGCGAAATCCGGACGAAGTTCCCTTTACGGCCAATGTTTCGCAACGGCTGCGTTCCGATCAGATCTACGACGTGCTGACCGACGCGCTGGGTTCGCCGGCGGGCGGACCGGAAAAAAGCAAGCCGAATCAGCAAGCCCGCCGCCCCGCCGGAGCGCGCCTGGCTTTTGCGGCGGTCTTCGGCTACGACCCCAGCGATCGGCGCGACGAAATCAGCGGCACCATTCCGCAGGCGCTGGCGCTGATGAATTCGCCGTTGATCAATCGCGCCATCAGCGGCCGGCGGCCCCAGACCGATCTCGGCAAACTGCTGACCTCGGTCAGCGATGACGATGAGGTAACCGTCGAACTTTATCTGCGTTGCTTGGGCCGCGAGCCCAACGACCACGAACTCGCCGCCGTGCGCGATTATCTGCGTTCGACCGGCGACCGGCCCGTCGCCTTCGAAGACGTCTTTTGGGCACTCATCAATAGCACTGAATTCCTATATCGCCGCTGAGGGTTCAGGGTTCAGAAACCCTTTGTCAAATCCCAAACCTTTTATCGAGCCTCTTCCATGCTCACTCGACAGCTTCGCATCTCAGTGAATCGTGACGGAGTTCTTGCTCGGCGCGATTTTTTACGCGGCGTCTCGCTCGCGGGGCTCGCCGGAGGCTTGTTGCACTGGACCGACCTGGTGAGCCTCAAGGCCGATGAACTGCGCCAGCGGGGCAAGGCTTGCATCTTGCTCTGGATGCAGGGTGGTCCCACGCAGTTTGAAACGTTCGATCCCAAGCCCGGCCACGAAAACGGCGGTGAAACCAAAGCGATCTCGACCGCCGTGCCGGGCCTTCAACTTGCCGACAACCTGCCAAACCTGGCTAAGGTGGCGGGCGAGTTGGCCGTCGTGCGGTCGATGTCGACCAAAGAGGGAAATCACCAGCGCGCGAGTTTCCTGTTGCACACGTCGTATGTACCCACGGCCAGCGTCCACCATCCCGCCATGGGATCGGTCGTCGCCGAGCGGCTGGGTTCGCTCGACGCCGAATTGCCCTCGTTCGTTCGCATCGGTCGCCGTTTCGCCAATGCCAGCAACGGCGGTTTGCTCGGCGCCGATTACAATGCGTTTCTCGTGCAAACGGCGGGCAAGCTGCCCGACAATGTTCAGCCCAGCACCGACCAGGCCCGCTACGAGCGGCGGCTGGATCTGATCAGTCGCCTGGAAGGAGCGTCGGGCGTTTCGGCCACCTCGCCCGAGTTGGCCGAGCACCGCGGACTGTATAAAAAAGCCTCGCGCATGTTGCTCAGCCCGCGGATGGAGGCGTTCGATCTCGACCGCGAACCGGCGCAAATCCGCGAAGCGTATGGCAAGACCGATTTCGGTTCTGGCTGTTTGCTCGCTCGGCGGCTCGTCGAGGCCGGCGTGACGTTTGTCGAAGTGGGATTGGGCAACTGGGACACCCACAACGACAACTTCGCCCGTGCGCGTGGCCTGTGCCAGGAGCTCGACCAGCCCTTCGCGGCCTTGATCGAAGACCTGAAATCGCGCGGCATGCTCGACCAGACGCTGATCGTGTGGATGGGCGAGTTCGGGCGGACGCCGAGGATTAACGCGCGTGGTGGGCGCGATCATTATCCACGCGCGTTTTCGGCGGCGCTGGCGGGCGGCGGAGTGCGCGGGGGCCGTGTGATCGGCGGCACCGACCCCGCTGGGGTCGAAGTCGCCCAGCGCGCCGTCTCTGCCCAAGACCTGTTTCGCACGATCTACAAGTCGTTGGGCATCGATGCCGACCGCGAAAACATGAGCCCCATCGGCCGGCCCATCAAGATCGTCGACGGCGGCCAGGCCATCGATGAACTTTTTAGCTAACAGCTCCGGCAGGTTGCCAACGACAGGTCTTTGCGCGATAATCGTGCTCGGGGGTGCGATTCTCCTTGAACGCTAGCGCATGCAGCCGACCACGAGCCGAGACTTTCAAAAAGTGGCGGCCCAGCGGCTGACTGCCGCAGAAACGCTGCTCCGTGAAAAACTGACTCTCGATGTTCAGTACCTAGGAGGCTACACTGTCGAGTGCTCGCTCAAAGCCCTAATCCTTGAGCGAACTCCAAAAAATGACAAACTGAATCGATTGGTTCAGATCACGTCTGGGGCACGGATGCATCGGCCAGATATTCTGCTCGGCGAACTGCGAAATCTTGGAACATTCTTACCAATTCAAATCGCTAAGCGAATGAGACGATTCGATTGGACTACCGACTTGCGTTATGAGTCGGGGCGCCGAGATACCGGCGAGACGATCGCGTTGTTAAAAACGGCCAAGGCGATTTATGATTGGGTCGAAGGACAACTGCCATGACGAACATGACTGCGCCGCCCTGGGAAACAAAACGCACGGATGAAACGCGCCGCGTCGAGGATACGCTTCGCAACGCAGGGTTCGAAATGGTTGATGCATATCGCTATAATTCGGCTTCGATTCGCGTTCGCGTGATTGATTCCCGTTTTGAGCACCTATCGCCAGAGAAGCGGGACGCAATGATTGAACCGCATCTTGACCAACTGCCTGAGAGCACCCAAGCAGACATTATCAGCCTTTTTTCGTTTGCTCCGTCGGAATTGCAGCAAGCGCCAAAAACGTTTCGGCAATTCTTGCTGAATGCCGAGTTCGAAGATCCTAGCCCATCGATGCTCTAGGGGCGCTCGATAGAGCACGTAACTGCCCCAAAGAAGAAATGCGAATCGACGCCCAATTGCTCCATGGAGCTACGCTCCACTTCGAGCACCAGCTCGAAGTCGAGGCCCTCGCGCAGCAGATCGCGGCAGCGCAACAGGATGGCGCGGCACACCTCGTCGCGCGCCAGCGACCGGCATTCGGCCACGATGGCGTCGGCATACGGAGCGATCTGTTCCGGCTCGACCATACCTCAAGCATAGCTTACCGGCCGCCGCCGCCCGCCGCCATTTTCAGCGTCTGCAAATAGGGTACGGGGTTGCTTCCCAGGGCGTTGAGCACCGTGCCGCCCGCCGTGAAACAGTGCGTAATCCAATCGGGCTGGCCATAGCGATCGACCGCTGCGCCGCCTTCGCCGCCGCCGACGTAAACCTCGACT
>DASVHB010000412.1:0-8823 GCA_036379195.1 Pirellulales bacterium | reverse complement strand
ACATTGCGACGCCTGCCTGCTGCGGCGGAGCGGATTTGCCGAGGCTGGCCTGACCGATCCTTTAGGTTATCCCGCATGAAGATTGCCGAAATCTATCTGTCGATTCAGGGCGAGGGCTCGCTGACGGGCACGGAGAGCGTCTTTGTGCGGACCAGCGGTTGCAATCTGCGCTGCTGGTTTTGCGACACGCCGTTCGCCTCGTGGTCGCCCGAGGGTGAAGACCTTTCGCTGGGAGAAATTCTCGACGAGATCGAAAGCCACCACTGCGGTCACGTGGTGCTCACCGGCGGCGAGCCAATGTTGTTCGCCGAATTGGTTCCCTTAACCGCCGAGCTGAAGCAGCGCGGCATGCACGTCACGATCGAGACCGCCGGCACACTCGACCTGCCGGTGCTGTGCGATTTGATGTCGATCAGCCCGAAGCTGTCGAACTCGGCGCCCGCGCAGCGCCGGCAGCCGCGCTGGTATCGCCGCCACCACGAGACGCGCCATGCGCCGCAGGTCATCCAGCGGCTGACCGGCGACTATGAATATCAGCTCAAGTTTGTCATCGACCGCCCGGCAGATTGCCACGAGGTCGAGCGCTATCTGGCCGGGTTCCCCCAGATCGATCGTTCGCGCGTGTGGTTGATGCCGCAGGGCACCGACGCCGACGAGCTTGCGCAGCGGGCGGAGTGGCTCAAGCCCTATTGCCGGCAGTCGGGCCTGCGCTATTGCCCGCGGCGGCAAATCGAGTGGTTCGGCTTGGTGCGCGGCACCTAACAGGTAGGTCGCGGAAGAGCCGTAGGGTGGGCCTGGCCTGCGCAGAATCTACGTTTTTTAGGCGACACGTCGTCGCGCACTCAACGCGTATTTGTTCCGTTCCGCGTCGAATCATCCCATGCCACCGGCTTGCCCGGTCGGTTGCTGACGCTGGTTTCTAAAAAACGGCTCGCCTCCACACGATCGCCATCTCCGGCTTCTGCTGGCACGCCGTAGGCGTGCCAGCAGAAGCCGGAGATGGCGAGGAAGGGGGGCGCGAAATATCCGTCGATGTAGACGGCCAACGTGAAGCTCCACCGGGCAAGCCGGTGGCATCTTGCCGGAACAGAAACGGAATCAAACCCGCGCCGCGATCACCGTACGGTTTGCGCAGCCCAGGCTCTGCCCCAGCCACCGGAGAAATGTCGGATGGGCCCCGTCACACTTCGGCCAGCGGCTCGCGGGCGTCGCCGAAAGAATCGAGACGCACGTCCATCTTGTCCATCATCGACAAGTAGAGCCGGCACATCTGGCGATTGGCGTTCTGCCGGTAGTCGAGCACGCGGCCGGTCTGAATGCGGCCTCCACCGCGGCCGAGCACGATCACCGGCAACTGCGTGGCGTCGTGGCTGCCGGTCATCATGCTCGAGCAGAACATCAGCATCGTGTTGTCGAGCGCCGTGCGCTGGCCTTCCTGAATGGCGTCGAGCCGGCGGGCGATGTAGGCCACTTGCTCCAGGAAAAACTGATTCACCTTCAGCCAATCGGCCGTGTCGGAGTGCGACAGCAAATGGTGAATCATGTAATCGACGCCCAAGTGAGGGAAGCGCAGCGATGAGTGGTCGTTGTTCAGCTTCAACGTGCAGATGCGCGTGGTGTCGGTCTGGAAGCCGAGCACCAGAATGTCGCACATCAGCCGCATGTGGTCGGCGATGTTTTGCGGAATGCCGTCGGGCGGGCGGGGCCGGTCGGGCTTGTCGAGCGTGGGCCGCCAGCCTTGCAGCTCGCCTTGACGGCCCGCCGTTTCGATGCGCCGCTCGACATCGCGCACCGAGTCGAGATATTCATCGAGCTTTCGCTGATCGGCGGTGCTGATCTGGCGGCGCAGGTCGCCGGCGTCTTCCAACACGGCGTCGAGCACGCTTTGGTCGCCCCGCCCCGCGCCTTCCTTAAACAGCCGGTCGAAGGCCAAGGCGGGATACAGCTCTAGCGGCGTGGGCGTGGTCGGCGAGCTCCACGAAATATGCGAGCTGTAGAGCATCGAGTAATTCTTGTGGACCGAGGGGTTCGACTTTTCGCAGCCCAACACCAGGCTGGGCACCTTGGTCGATTGCCCGTATCGCTGCGCGATCAACTGATCGACGCTGGTGCCCGAGCGAATCTCGCCGCCCGAGGCCAACGGAGCGCCGGAGAGCAAGTTGCCGGTTTGCGAGCTGTGGATGTTTCCCTTCAGGGCCTGTTCGTTATAGAGTCCGCGAATGAACAGCAGCTTCTCGCGGAAGTCGGCCAGCGGCGCGAGCACCTGACCCAGCTCCATCTGCTTTCCCTCGCCCTTGGCCCACCACTCGCGGCCGTGAAAACCGTTGCCGGCAAACAGCACCGCCAGCCGCACGGGCGGCTCGCTGCCGGCGCGACGGGCCGTCGCTTCATCGCCCCAAACCGTGAGCGATTCGAGCCACGGCAGGGCCATCGAAACGCCTAGACCTCGGAGCATCGTACGGCGGCAGAATTGGTGAGTCATGCGCGGGTTCAGGGTGGCTAGTGGCTAGTGGCTAGTGGCTAGTGACGGGTGGCTGGTGACGGGTGGCTGGTGACTGGGGCAGAGCCTTGGCGATGCCCCGGTTCGCCAAACTCCGGGGCATCGCTTAGACTCTGCCCCAGCCACCACGCGGCAATCGAAAATCCAAAATCTAAAGTCCAAAATCGAAATCGCTATCCATCTTCATCGGCTGTTTCGCGGCCGCGGATTTCGCGGAACTGCCGGCTGCGAACGACCAACTCCAAGGCGCTCAGCACCCGATAGTCGTTGGCTTTCAACACAGTCTGCATTTCGCCTAGCAGCGGTTCGTCGGAAAGCTGAATCTCGCGGCCCAGCGAATATCCTAGCAGCTTGCGACAGAACTGTCGCACAAAAGCCTCGCGGCGGACGCCCAGCAAGTATTGCCGCAGCCCATCGAGTCCGTCGAATTCTTGCCCGTCCATGGTCTTCACGCGGGTATTGATCGGCCGGTCGCCCAGGTCCTTGTCGCGGCGTCGGCCGATGGCGTCGAACGTTTCCAGCGCGAAGCCCATCGCGTCGATCCGCTGATGGCAGACGACGCACTTGGGATCGCTGGAATGTTTTTCGACAAGCTGCCGGACCGTGAGTCCCTCCAGGGCGGCTTCGTCGTCGGGCAGTTGCGGCGTGTCTTTGGGCGGACGCGGCAGCCGCTCGCCGAGCAGCACCTCGCTGATCCAATTGCCGCGCAAAATCGGGCTGGTGCGCGAAGCGCCCGACTGCTTGGCTAGTGTCGTGGCCTGGGCCAGAATGCCGCCGCGGTCGAACCGCTTCACCCCTTCGACACGGCGCCATTGCGGTCCCGACACGCCCGGTATGCCGTAGTGTTCGGCCAACGTCTGATTGAGAAAGGTGTAATCGGCGTCGAGAATATCGAGCACCGAACGATCGCTCTGAAACAAATCGATGAAAAACTGGATCGACTCTTCGTACATGGCGCCGCGCAGTCCGGCGAATGTGGGAAAATGCCGATCGCTTTTTTCATCGAGGTTCTCAAAGTCGTGAATGTGCAGCCACTGGCAGGCAAACTCGGTGGCCAGCCGGCGGACGCGCGGGTCGTGCAACATTCGATGAGTCTGTCGCACGAGCACGTCGGTATGGGTCAGTTCCCCGGCGGCCGCGGTCTGGCGTAATTCGTCATCGGGCAGCGACGACCAGAGAAAATAGCTCAGCCGGCTGGCCAACTCCCAGTCGTTCACGGGGGCTTGCGCCGTGCCAGGCCCGGGCCGCTCGGCCCGATACAGAAACGCCGGCGACACCAAGACGCGGGCCAAGAGCAAGCGAACGGCTTTGTCGTGCGGCAGGTCTTCGGCGCGCAGTTGGCGATACAGACCGAGCAGTTTTTGCCTTTCGGCCTCAGTCAACGGCCGGCGAGAGGCCCGCGCGGCAAATTCGAGCAAGGCATCGAGATGCCGCGGTTCGCTGTCGATGAGCAACTGGCGAAACTCCACAGCGCGCCGATAGATCGACTCGCGCAGCGGCTCGAACACCTTGGGGTCGGCGTCCTGGGTGGCGAATTCGAGCAACTGGGCGTAGCCGTCGACCAGCGTCAGCGCGTCTTGGCTGACGTAATGCAACTCGTCCCATAGCCGATCGAGCCGCGCCTGCTGCGGTTCGTCGAGCATCAGCCGCGCCAGATGATGGTCTTCGCGATAGAACAGCGTCAGCGTGACCACTTCGTCGACCGGCACAATCTTGGTATAGCAGAGAGCCGCCGGAAACCATTGGCGGAAGTCGTCGAATGCCTTTTCCCAGCGGGCCCGCGCGGCGCTGTCCTGATTCACGACAATCGGCACGCCAAACGAAACGTTTTGCTTGCCGTCAGTCCATTGACCGCCCGCCGCCGACACCGCCACCGTGCTCGGCGTCAATTCATTGTTGTGCGGCGCGCCAGCGACCGCCTGCAATTGCACGCTTCCCTCGCAGCCAGTTCGGGCGTCCAGCGCTCCGGTGGTCACCAGCTCGGCGCCCGCGGCCAGGTCGGCGGGCAAACTAAAGGTGACGATCGACGGGGCCTGCACACACAGCGATGCGGCGTCGCTGGCCGCGCCATCGACATGCTTGCCAAACGCCGCCGGATCGAGGCCCCATTCGCCATCCTCAGCGGACGAAGCGGCGGCAGAATCCTGCGGCGCCCCGCCCGGCACGAGCCGGCCAAGCAAAGGCCCGCCCAGTGAGGCAAGCTGCTGATAAAGCTCGGCGTCGGCGGGCCGCGTGTCGCCATTCGGCCCTTCGGTCAGTAAAGCTTGTAGCCGCGCGGCAAGCTCTTGCTTGCTGACGTCGCCCGGTGCGGTCTGCCAGTCGGCCAACACCGAGCCGGCGGGAATGACATAGTCGGCCGGGCCGGCCTGGTTGTCTGCCTCGGTAAAAAAGTGCCAGACCGCGGCATTGCCAAACCGGTCGTCGTGCGGATTGCCCGAGAGCACCTTGGGCGATACATCGTCGGCCAGGCTCCACGTTTTGCCGCCCTCGCCCTCGGCGGTCAACTTGAGGTCGACGGCCGTCAGATCGCACGAATGATTGCGGTCGCGCGGACCGACGAGCAGGGCCACCACGTCGCCGGCATGCACCTCGAAATGTTCGATCGGTCCCACGGCGACCGGCTTGGCGCCCTGGGCCACGCCCGTGGCCAACCGCCGCCGCGTCGCGCCGCGCCGCACTTCGAGTGTCCAGGCCACGCCGTTGCCGCATTCGGGATGGGCGTGCGTCACCGCGGCTTCGATTCGCAATGGAGCCGAAACCGGGCTGCGCCAACCGATGGCGGCGCGGATCGCCGGCGACGGATGAACCGCCACACTGTGCGGCTTCATGTTGCCCGGAATGCGCACGTGCTCATCCGACGAATTGGCGACCAGCAATGGCGTTTCGCTGGCGCCCCAGCCTTGGATGAAATCGTGCCCCGAAACATTTTCCAGTGTCTTCGTGAAGTGGCCGCTGAGCTGCACCGCGCCGCCGGCGCCGATGCCAAGGTAATCGAGCCAGGCGCGCAGGGCCTCGACTTCAAGGCCGTGTTGGGCGGCCAAGGCGGTTGGGTCGGCGTTGCCGAGCGCGGCGTCGGCCTGCTGGGCGGCGGCCAGATAATCGCCGGTCTTGGCAAAAACCCGCCGGCGCAAGGAATCGGCCTCACGCAAAAACAGCCGCACGTCGCGCAAGAGCAAATCGGGACGGCCCGGCCTGACCAAACGCGGCGATTGCCACACGACGGTGTCTTGCTCGTTACCGTCGCCCGCGTCGCCAGCCACGAGACTGAGCGTGACATTCTTCGCTCCCGGCGGCACGGCGATCTTGAATCGCACGTCTTGGCGGGCGGCCAGCGGAGTGACCGGTTCGAGCCAGGCTTTGGGCCCGCCCACTTTGCCAATATGCCCGACCGTGCGAAACGTCCAGAGTGACTTTTGCCAGGCGGCCACCTCGTTGGCGAGTGCGCCGGCGTCGCTCTCTTTCGCAGCGCGCCAGCGAAGGCGCAGTCGGTCGAGCAACAGCGACGGCTCGTCGCCAGTCAGGTTCGCCCAGAGCATGCCGAGATATTTGGCGTTCAGCCCGCGTTCGTGAGCGACCGCTTCGCTGGTCTTGCGGCCCGCAGCCAGCGCCTCGCGCTCCGCCAGCGTGGCGGCCAGATAACGCTCGACCGGCAGTCGCCCGCCCTCGTTGGTGTTGAACACAATGCCTTGCAGGTTGACGGTGTCGCTGCCGCGCGTGTCGGTAAACCGCCGATAAAACTCGCGGATCTCCGCCAGCGTTTCGTCGGTCCAATCTCGCCGGGTCGCGTGGGGCGAGAACCTCATGCCGTCGGGCAAGAGCACCGCGTGCTCGGCCACCTCTTTGGCGGCATCGAGATACTTGGTCACCAAGGCCGGCGACATGGCCAGGGCATTGCCGGTGTTCGTAAAACCTTCGCCCGCCGCGCCATCGGCGGGAAACTCGCGCGCGGGGTCAAGCGAAGCGACGCCGGTCAGATCGCGGAGCGTGTAGGTATATTCGGCGTTGTTCAGCCGGCGCAGCACCACACGGCCGGGGTCGCCCGCCCGCGCCGCGGCTTCGGCGGTCAAATAACTTCGCACCCACGCTTGCAGCTTCGCACGCTGCTGGCGGTTGGGCTGATCGGCGTCGGGCGGGGGCATCTGGCCGCTGTCGAGCATGCGATCGACTTTCTGCCAAACGCGCGGCTGCTTGCGGACCTCGGCCAGGGCCGAGAACTGCGTCAGATCGACATCGGCTTCGGCCAGATCGGCGCAGTGACAGTCATGACAAAAGCGGGCGACGAGCGGTTGCACCTGCTGGCGATAATCGCCGGCCAGCGCATCCCAGTCCGCCTCGGCGGCGCCCGCGGTTACTCGCTGCCCGAGCATAGCGATCGACATGCCGATCAAAAATGAACACGATACTCGCAACGCGTAGCTGCTCATGCGTCGAGCCATGGAGGCGGGCGGGAAGTTCGGGCGGGAACGCGAGTTCATTATAATCGGGCCACCGGCGTTCCAAAAGAGTTTGCCCTCACGTGCCATACACCGGGGCAATTTACGGCTGTCGTTGGCAACCAGCCTGGCGCCTCACGCGGAGCGTGAGGACTACGGTACGCTCGATCTTGCAGCCGATCGGTGGGGTGAAAACCGATCAAGCCAGGTTTCCGGGACGCTACAGGTGGAATTGGCAATGGAGGTCATCAGCTCTTCCACAAACAAGTGGCCGGGGGAATCGAGCAGGTGTCCGCTGCCCAGCTTCGGGCTTCGCAAACGAAGGGGGCGGACGACAATCGGGCTGGCTTGCCGGGCACCGTTCGTCGGCCGATAATCGCTTCGCAACCGCCTCGCACGAACCGGGGCTTTGCACGATCCGGAGATGCCGAACGACAGCGAGGAACTTTGATGAGCAATGTGCGAGATTTTGGCGCAGCGGGCGATGGCCAGCACGACGATACCGACGCCATCGTCCACGCCTTGGAACAGGGAGACGGCGTGCTGCAGTTTCCGCCCGGCGAGTATCTGATTTCACGCACCATTCGAGTCGAGCTGGACGAAACGGGGCGCTTCGGCATGTCGGGCAGCGCGGGCGCCGCCAAGCTGATCATGACGGGCGCCGGCCCCGCGTTTCACCTGCTCGGCACGCACGACAAAAGCGCCGATCCCAAAGGTTACGAGCCGCGCGTCTGGCAACGGCAGCGCATGCCCACCGTGCTGAACCTCGAAATCGAAGGCCGGCATCCGCGCGCCAGCGGCCTGCTGCTCGAAGGAATCATGCAGCCCACCTTCGAGGGCCTGCTGTTGCGCGATCTCGAACATGGCATTCACGTGCGCAGCCGCGCTCGCAACGTGCTTATCTCGCACTGCCACATCTATCACAACCGTGGCAGCGGCGTGCTGCTCGACCACGTCAATCTGCACCAGACCATCATCACCGGCTCGCACATCAGCTATTGCTTGCGGGGCGGCATCCGCATCGTCGGCTCGGAAATCCGCAACCTGCAAATCACCGGCAACGACATCGAATACAACTACGACACCGCCGCCGACGAATCGGCCGACATCTGGATCGACAGCACCGCCGATGGCGCCTCGGTGCGCGAAGGAACCATTTGCGGCAACACCATTCAGGCCAAGTACAGCCCGGGCGGAGCGAACGTTCGCATCGTGGGACGCAATGCGAAAGACAATCACAAGGCCGGCATGTTCGCCATCTCGGGCAACTTGATCGGCAGCCAGGCCATCAACGTGCATCTGGTGGCCTGCCGCGGCGTGGTGGTCGCCGACAATGTCTTGTACAGCGGCCATCAGCGCAACCTGCAGCTCGACGGTTCGCGCAATATCGTGATCGGCCCGAACAGCTTCGACCACAACCCCGACTACGGCGAGCGCGAGCTTTGCACCGGCGTGCGGTTGGCCGACAGCCACGATTGCACCTTGACCGGCTCGATCATTCACGATTGCCAGACCGGCCGGCACACCGTCGCCGATGCGGAACCGCTGCACCGCGAGGGACTGCTCGAAATCGTCCGCTGCCGCCGCGTAAACATCAGCGGCTGCCAGGTGCTCGACGGCCACCCCTACGGCATTTATGTCGAAGACTCGCAGCAGATCAGCATCACGGGCACGAGCGTTTGCGAGACGCGCGACGAGCGCAAAAGTCGGGCGGCCATTCGTTGGCGCGGCAAAGGCGGCGGCAACTTCGTGACCGCCAACCACCTCAGCCGGGGAACCGATGAGGTGGTGGTGATCGACGACCAATCGGGCGTGAAGCTGGGCGAGAACCTGCTGGCGTAGCGAGCTAGGGATTGGGGGTTGGGGATTGGGGGTTGGGGATTGGGGTTG
>DASVHB010000411.1:0-26123 GCA_036379195.1 Pirellulales bacterium | reverse complement strand
GACAAACAGGTCGGGCGAGACGTGCTTGAGCCGGTCGCCTGGCACGTAGTAGACGAGCATATTGCCCGCCACATAGACCTGCGGTTCGGCGGCGAACCGCCACTCGAGCATATCGAACAATTGCAGGCTGTTTCGGAAATGAATGGGGGTTTCACCCACGGGACGACCATCCGAGCTTGGATAAAACGAGTCTGGGTCGGTGTCGGCGGCGGACGGCCGAGGCAATGTCGTGATCCGCATGGTAGCGTGCCTTTGAGGAGCGGGAAAACGATGCGATTGTACCATTCTAGGGCGTGCGCCACGCCCGCCTCAAGCGACCCTGGTAAGTTTTCGACAGGCATCTCACGGGCTTGGCATCCATTATAAGCTACACTTGCTTGTGGCGGGGATTGCGGCGGAGCTTTCCATACCCGTTTCTTTAGGCCTCGTTCTTCCGATGAAACTCGATCGTTGGGCATTCAGCGGTCGCCGTCCTCGCCATCGTGTGGCCGACGACGATGCCGTTTCGATCTCGGTCGACTGGGCGATCGGCACGTCAGCCGGCGGCGACGCTCAACTGGTCGATCTCTCTCGCCACGGCGCGCGACTTTTGGTACATGTGCCGCCCGCCGAAAACGAGCCGATCGTTTTTCGCCTCGCCGACCAGCGCACTGGTCTCGACCTGTCCTTGCCCGGCGCGGTACGATGGTTGACGAAGCAAGTCGATGACCGCTGGCTGATCGGCTGCGAGTTCCACACCGAAGTGCCTCTGGAGACGTTGGGTGAGCTGTTCCTTTGCGGAATTCTTTCTGACCGGCCCTCTGAGTAACGGCAGGTAAACTGCTCGATGGAACGTTCTCAGCACGGTCCCACCCTGCCGCCGTCGGCTACGCTGCGCTTGTCGCTGCTGTTTGGCACCATCTATTTCGTGCAGGGCATGAGCGAACCGACCACCGGGCTGATCTCTCAGCCCGATCAGTCGCTGCTGCGCGAATGGGGCGAAAGCCCCGAACAAATCGCGTCGTTCGTGGCCATCTTGGCGGCGCCCTGGTGTTTGAAGCCGCTGTTTGGTTTTCTTTCTGACTTTTTTCCGCTGGGTCGCTTCCGGCGAAAGAACTATCTGATCGTCACCAGCCTGGTGGCGATGGCCGGTTTCCTGACGCTGGGCTGCCTGCCCATGCCGGTGGGCGCCCACAACCGGCTGCTTTCGTGGCTGCTGGTGCCGACAGTCGCCGTCATTTTCGCCGATGTGGTGATCGACGCTCGCATGATCGAATGCGGGCAGCCGCGCGGCATTACCGGCAAACTGCAATCGGTGCAATGGGCCGCCATCTATGCCGGCACCATTCTGACTGGCGTGCTGGGCGGAATTCTCAGCGAGCGGCAAGAGCAACGGCTGGGCTATTTTGTCTGCGGCGGACTGATGACGGTCACGTTGGCCACCTCGCTCTTCGTCAAAGAGAAGCCGTATGTTCGCAGGCGCGAAGACTGGCGCGCGGCCATCGACGCGCTGGGCCGCGCGGCCCGCTCGCCCGCGGTCTATAGCGTGGGGGCCTTGCTCTTCCTTTGGCATTTCAACCCTTGCTGCCAGGCTGTGCTTTACCTGCACATGACCGACGCGCTGGGCTTCAGCGAAGAGTTTTATGGGCAGACCATGTCGCTGATGGCCGTCGGCTCGTTGGCGGCTTGCGTGGCGTATGGATTCTATTGCCGCCGCGTGCCCATGCAGCGGCTGATTTACCTGGCGGCGGGTTTTGGCGTGGCCAGCACCTGGGCCTACTGGCAAATGACCGATCGCACGTCGGCCATGGTCATCAGCGTGCTGGTGGGTTTCACCTATATGACGGCCAGCATGGTGATGGTCGATCTGGCGGCGCGGGCCTGCCCGATCGACGCGGCGGGCACGCTCTTCGCGCTCTTCATGGCGCTGTGCAACATCAGTTCGGCGGCCACCACCTGGCTGGGCGGCATGGTTTACCAGGCGGGCCTGGCTCATCGCGACGCCGACTTCGCGTTTCAGGTGGTGGTGGCGCTGGGCGGAGCGCTGTCGGCCAGTTCGTGTTTGTTGATTCGCTTTTTGCCCAGTCATCTGTTGGGCAGTCAAGAAGCGGCCGCCCCCACCGCGCAGGCGGTCATAGCATTGCCCGAAATGCCGGTGGCGATCGAGCCGAGCCAATCGGCGGTGTGAGCGACACCCCAATCCCGAGGCACAGACGATCGAAGCGCCTGAGAAACATGAACGATCCCTCACTCGCGCCGGCTTCACGGTAACTCACGCAGGCGCAGGTGGCGAAACTCAACCGGCGAACCCTCCGACTCCAAACACAGATAGCCGCTGCGCGGGTCGCAGTTAGTTCCGCCCGACACCTCTTCGCCGTTGACCCACAACCGCACTTCGCCGTTAATGCAGCGCACGTAGTAGTGGTTCCACTGGCCGACGCCTTTGCTGAGCTGCTTGCGGGGAAAGCTCCGCTGCCCGCCGGGGGCGGTTGGCGGAAACGGCGTCATCTTGGCCGGGCCGGTGGGAAACACGTCGCCGTGCGTGGTAAACCAATCGGGCTTTTTGCCCTCTCGCTTTTCAAATTGCTCGGCGTAGCCGTGGTCGAGCACCTGCACCTCGATGCCGTGGGGCAACCCGCCCGGCTTCAAGGCGTCGAGCGATTCCTTACTGCCCCACACGAAAATGCCCGAGTTGCCGCCCGACTTCAGATGCTTCCATTCGGCGACCAGCTCGAAATTAGTAAATGGCTTTTGGCTGCGGATCACGCCCACCGGCTTGCCGGTGCAATGGGCGACGCCGTCTTTCCACGTCCAGGTATCGGCGTCGCAGTTCACATTGACGAAATCGCTTTCGCCCAGCTCGTGCCAGCCGGGGCCATTGCCGTCGATGGTGGCCTTGGGCAGTGGTGTCTCGTCAGCCGTCGCCGTGGCGATAAGGCCGAAAAGAGTGAACGCGCATAATAAATGGGCAGTGGTTTTCATAGCGGCGAGCAAAATCATGCGGAGGATGATACGATCTTGAGGAACGCTCCTACTATAATCCGGCCCCCTCGCGAAATGCCACATGCCAATTGAAATCACTTGTCCCAAGTGCGGCCAGCAGTCGCAGGTTAGCGAGCAGCTTGCCGGACAAACGGCTCCGTGCCTGGCCGATGCCGACGGCAACCCGATGCACAGTTGGCGCGTGCTGATTCTGCCGTTCATCGAAAATGGCGCACCATTCGCCCGCTATCGCTTCGACGAGCCCTGGGACGGGCCGAATAACCGCAAGCTGGCTGCCGAAATGCCGTCAGTCTATCGTTGCCCGTCCGATGCGCCATCCGGTAACAACACAAGCTACGTAGTCGTTACGGATCCTGGCACGATGTTCGACGGAGCGCAGTCGACGAGTCCCGAAGAGATCCGACACCGCGCATCAACTACGCTGATGATAGTCGAGGTGGCTGGGGAATCGATCAATTGGATGGCGCCCGAAGATCTCGATGCTCAGCAGATGCCTTTCACGATAGGCGGGCCCGGCAGCGGCGGCATTTCCAGCGGTCATGCCGGAGGCGCCGAAGTTGCGTTCGCCGATGGCAGCGTCAGGTTTGTCGCCATGTCGATCGACGCCAACGTGCTGCGAGCGCTGATCGATGCAAACGCAAAGATAGAGATGCCGCCGGAGCCGTGAAGCTCGGCTCGATCGGTTTTGACAATCAAGGACTTAACTTGATGCCGCTCACGTTTCATCCGCCGAGGCCTCGCTCATGGCAGGCGCGACGGCGGCATGCCCTCCGGCCAACGCCGCCAGATCGGGCGCGGCGGCAAAAAGGGCGTCGTGCGCCTGAGGAGCGTCGATGCGCTGGCTGCGCTCGACCGGCCCGGCTTGCCGCACGTCGCTGTTGCCAGCGGCGGCAGTTGTCTCGTCGGCGGCCTGCAACTCGGCCATGACGTGTTCGGCATGCGCCTGGGCCAGCGCGGCGGCAGAGTCGGTCGCCGCCGCGGGCGTTTCGGCACTGCCTTCGGCCAATACCTGGTCTGCGGCAGCGGGCGTTTGTTGAGACCGATCGGCCGTCGATCCCGGTTGGTCCACGTCGCCGGCGCTCCCGGCAAGCTTCTCGCCCTGCACGAGTTGGTCCGCGCGTTCGACGCCGAGACGGTCAATTACTCCCCCCAGACCGGCGTCATCGTTTCGCAATTCGGTCGTGGCGTCTTGTTTCGCATCGGAAGCGTCGACGCCCAGATCGCCGTGAGCTTCAACCGCCGCGTCTGCGGCGATCAGTTGCGCCGCGAGAGCCTCGGGTTTCACACTCTCGGCCCCGGCGGCGCCCCGATCGTTCGAGGCAATCGGCGCCTCCACACGCGCCTCGCCGGCCACAGGACGGCGCAGATTGGTTTTCTCGAGATTAGTTTTTTCGTTGGAGTGGTCATCGCGTTCGCCGCCGGCCTTGTTTTCTTGCTGCGCGCCGCGCTCCAGCCGCTCGCTTTCGTTGACTTCGCTGGCCTGTTCGCTCGATGCTTCGGTTTTGACTTCGCCGATTTCGCCGCTTTCGGTCGAATGGCTCTTGTGCTCGACTTCGGCCCCACCGGTTAGCTGGTTGGACGATTTGGCCAACTCGGCGACCACTTCTCCGGCATCCGAGGCGCTCGCGCCGGAACGGCCGTCGGTGACAATCGGTTGTGCGTGCGAGCCGCTCGCGTCCGCGCCTTCGCCGGCGACGGGCGACCCGACGAGTGCGGGCGGTTCTTCCGGCGCGGCTACGGCGGACGCCGCGGCTGCCTGAGCAGCCCCATCCGCCGAAAGCAAGACACGTTCTTCGAGCGATTCGACGTTCAACCCCTCCGGCGATTCGCCCGGCAATCGGGCCGCGGGTTCGCGCGGTTGCTCAGTTTCCGCGGTGGCTGCTTGCTTGCGAGGATCCAATTCGTTCGTTGGCAGATCGTCGTCGGCAGCGGGCGCGTCCATCATTTTTAGCCCATCGTGAGTTAGGAAAAACGATCTTGAAATGGCGATGCGGAGAAAAGCAAATGGCACGCCAAAGGGATTCGCAATTCTACGCACAGACCGCTATACTCGTTCGCTCAGTCGCTTTGTTTGGCCTTCCAGTGACTATCGTTCGTTTAGGTATTCTCGGTCTATACATCGGCGCATTGGCGGTGGTCTCATCGAAATCTTCTACTCCGGCAGTCAACGGCGGCGCGCGTGCCGTGACGCCGATGATGCAGCAGTATCTCGACGCCAAGGCGGCCTGTCCCGAATGTGTGCTGCTGTTTCGGATGGGCGATTTCTATGAATTGTTTCACGACGACGCCAAGCTGGCCGCACGCGTGCTCGGGCTGGCGCTGACCAGTCGCGATAAAGGCGAAAACCCGGTGCCCATGGCCGGCTTTCCCCATCATCAGCTCGAAAGTTATCTGGGCAAACTGATCGCCTCGGGCCTGCGGGCCGCCATCTGCGAGCAGGTCGAAGATCCGCGGCTGGCCAAAGGGCTGGTCAAGCGCGAAGTGACGCGGGTGGTTTCGCCCGGCACCGTCACCGACGACGCGCTGCTCGATCCGCACGAGAGCAACTATCTGGCGGCGCTGGTGCCCGGCGAGCCGGTCGGGCTGGCCTGGATCGATCTCTCGACCGGGCGGTTTCTGGCGGCGCAATTGCCACAGGCCCGGCTGGCCGATGAGCTCGCTCGCATCGCTCCCGTCGAGCTGCTGCTGGCCGACGACGCCGAGGCGCCTCCGTCGCAGGGCAACGAAAAACTTGTGTTCACTCGGCGGCCAGCCTGGGCGTTTGGACACACGGCGGCGCAGCAGGCGTTGGCCAAACATTTTGGCACGCAGACGCTCGAAGGTTTTGGCTTCGATGGCGACGACACCAGCGCCATTCGGGCCGCCGGGGCGGTCTTAGACTATCTCTGCGAAACGCAGAAGTCGTCGCTCTCGCACATCGATCGCCTGACGCCCTACCGCCTGGGGCAGGCGTTAGAGATCGACGAAGCCACGCGTCGCAGCCTGGAAATCACCCGCACGCTGCGCGAAGGCCGCCGCGAAGGCTCGTTGCTCGAGGTGCTCGACCGCACGGTCACCGCGATGGGGGCTCGGCTGCTGGGCGATTGGATTGCCAACCCGTTGACGTCGCTGACCGGCATCCATGAGCGGCTCGACGCCGTGGCCGAATTGCTGGCCCACACGAAACTAGCCGACGAGCTGCGCGAGCAACTGCGGGGCATCTACGACGTCGAGCGGCTGCTGGCCCGCGTGACCACGGGCCGGGCCAGTCCCCGCGATCTCAGCTTTCTGGCCCGCACGCTGCGCACACTTCCCACACTCAAGGCCAAGCTCACCGCCAGAAAAGCGACGCTGTTGACGCGGCTGGAGGGCGAGCTTGACCTTTGCCCCGACATTCGCGGCAAGCTCGAAGCCGCGCTGGTCGACGACTGCCCGCTGATCGGCACTGAGGGCGGCTTGATTCGGCCGGGCTTTAGCCCCGAGTTGGACAATCTGCGCGAGCTGGCCGCCGGCGGCAAGCAGTGGATCGCGCGCTATCAGGCCGAGGAGTGCCAGCGGACCGGCATCGCCAATCTGAAGGTGGGCTTTAACCAGGTGTTTGGTTATTACCTCGAAGTCACGCACACACATCGCGACAAGGTGCCGGCGGGCTACATTCGCAAGCAGACGGTGAAAAACGCCGAGCGATATATTACGCCCGAGCTGAAAGAATACGAAGAGAAGGTGCTGGCCGCCGACGAAAAGGCCAAAGAACTGGAGCACGAGCTGTTTTTGGAGCTGCGCGACCTGGTGGCCGCCGGCGCTCGGCGTTTGCGGGCCACCGCCGATGCGCTGGCGCAGGTTGATGTGCTGGCGGCCTTGGCCGAGCTGGCGCGCGACCGCGGCTATTGTCGCCCCACGGTGGTCGAGGAACCGGTGCTGCAGATCGTCGAGGGCCGCCATCCTGTGCTCGATATTCGTCTGCCCGAGGGAAGCTTTGTGCCCAACGACGTGTTGGCCGGGCCCGAGGCAGGGCTGATGCTGTTGATCACCGGTCCGAACATGGCGGGCAAGAGCACGTACATCCGCCAGGTGGCGCTCATCACGCTGTTGGCCCAGATGGGCAGCTTTGTGCCGGCCCGCGAGGCGACGCTGGGCGTGGCCGACCGCATCTTTGCGCGCGTCGGGGCCAGCGACGAGCTGGCCCGCGGCCAAAGCACCTTCATGGTCGAGATGACCGAGACCGCGCGGATTTTGAACACGGCCACCCAGCGGAGCCTGGTGATTCTGGACGAGATCGGGCGGGGCACCAGCACGTACGATGGCGTGTCGCTGGCCTGGGCCATTGTCGAGTATCTGCACGACCGGTCCAGTTGCCGCACGCTGTTCGCCACGCACTACCACGAGCTGACCGACCTGGCCGGCTCGCTTCCGCGGGTGAAGAACCTCAACGTGGCGGTGCGCGAGTGGCAAGACGAAGTCATTTTTCTACACAAGATCGTCGAGGGCGCGGCGGACAAGAGCTACGGCATCCACGTGGCGCGGCTGGCCGGAGTGCCACGCGAAGTGCTCGAGCGGGCCAAGCAAATATTGGCGCGGCTGGAACAAGAACATCTCGACGAGCAAGGCCGGCCCAAGCTGGCCCGCCAGCGAATGCGCGTGTCGGGCGATTTGCAGCTCACGCTGTTTGCCGCGCCGGAAAACCCGCTGCTGGAAAAAATCCGCCAGGCCGATGTGAATTCGCTCTCGCCCCTGGCGGCGCTGGCGCTGATCCAGCAGTGGCAAGACGAGTTGGCGGGGTCGTAACGCGAGCCGCGTCGTAGGGCGGGCCGAGCGCAGCGAGTCCCACCTTCGCGGCGGCAACTCGCAAGAGGCTGCATCGTTGGTTCGTCGGCTTGATTGGAGGAGATGGGGAGATGAAGTGGAGATAAGGAGATGAAATGTAAAAAGGCGCTGGCTATCCGGGTTGCGCCTCATTTGTTCTTCATCTCCCCATCTCCCTGCTTATCTCCACATCTCCTCTCATCCAGCGCCGGTGCTTGACGGTGGGACCCGCTTCGCTCGTGGGCGTGCAGCGTCAAAGGGCAGGACAACGTCAGCTCGCAGTTCACGGAACGCCACGGAGGGCGTTCCCTACAGACGTTTTGCGGTGGAATTCTTTCACTTGATGCGCGCCGCTACCCTTCGGCGGTCGTTGGGTCGATGACGCTGGCCACTTCCGAAATCTTGTTGGCCGGAAAGCCGCCTTGGCGTGCGTGCTCTTCAATCAGCTCGCGGCTCGGCGCCACGTAGACGCAATACACCTTGTCGGCGGTCACATAGCTTTCGACCCATTGGATCTGCGGCCCCAGCTTTTGCAGCACGCCGCAGGAAGTTTGCGAAATGCCGCGCAGCTCATCGGAAGTAAGTTTGCCTGCGCCGGGAATCTCTCGCTCGATGATGTATTTGGGCATATCGGCGAAAGTATAATGCCCGCTGGCCGAAAAGTCACGCAGTGCGGCCCGACGGCACGATCATCGCCGTCAGAGAATCGCGCAAGAGCCACCATAGCAGCCAGGGCTGACGGCGGGCCTGGCCCAAGCAATAGGGCAAATAGGCACGGCCATAAGGCACGTAAAACCGCACCGGCACCTGCTCGGCAAGAGCCACACCAAGCGACGCGCGCTGCGGCAAGCCGTAGAGCAATTCCAACTCGCAGACGCTGCCAGCCGCCTTGAGCCGCTGGATCGCTTCGAGGGCCAGCGACGCGTCGTGACTGGCCACCGCCACGCGCGCCGCGCGGCCCGCCAGCCGATCTATGACTTCGAGAAACCCGCGGCCCGCATCGCAGTCGGGCGCGCCAAGATCGGCCCACTGCCCCTTAACCACACGCGGAACGACGCCCAAGCGAATTGCCGTCTCGGCATCTTCAAGACTGCGCGGCCAGCGGCCGGGCAGGGAACAGCCAAGTTCCGTGCCGCTGCCAGACGCATCTTCCACCGCGGCCCACATCGTGTCGGCCGTCTCGGGACCAAGCGAATCAAAGTGAACCCGCACGCCAAGCTGCCTGGCCCGCCCCAACACTTCGCCCAGCAACAATCGGCTCTCGCCAATCGCCGGCAGCTTGATCGATAGATAGCCGCCTCGCCCGGCTTCGGCCAACGCGTCGAGCGCAGCCAGATAATGGTCGGCCACCGCCCGCGGCGAGTCGCCCTGGCCATCCCAAAAACCCAGCGTGCTGGCAAAGCCTTCCTGCGCCAGTTCGTCGGCCAGCCGCACGGCGTCGTTCAATTCCGGCCCGGCAATGTACGCCCGTGCCGCGCGCGCCGCCATCGGCAGCAAACATGCCGAAGCGGTGCGTCGCAAGTAGTGGCTAAGGTGAGGCATGGAAAGAGGGGTCGGGATTCAGGGGGCGAGATTCAGCGTCAGGCGCGGCTATCGGGCGGCTGCTTATCCTCCGTGACGGAGACGCATGTTCGAGGTCGAAAAAAATGCTGAACCCTGAGCCCCGCACTCTGCACCCTCTGGCACGCCCTGCGCGCAAAATCTTCTCCCAGCGCTCCCGCGCCGCGCATTCCCGCCGGGTAGGTTCGCAAAGACACGCAGCGGTGCTCGTGCTGCGTCCAGACCTGAATCCACGGCTCGACGGTGCCCAGCAGCTCGTACGCATCCAGCCCTTCGGCCACCGCCTGCTTGATGGCTTCGACCATCAGCAAAATGCCGGGGCTCGCTCGCTGAAACGGTGGATCGTAGCCGACCTTGAGCACCCAATAGCGCCGCTGATGGACCACGCCGATCTGCATGGCGGCGTCCTGCTGGCCGATTTGCAAAAAGTGGATCCGCAACTTGTTTTGCCGCGCCGCGACTCGGGCGTAATGGCGATAGAAATCGCCCGAGCGATTCTGCGCCAACGCGGTGCCCGATTCGCCCTTCCACGAGCGGCGTTCGACGTCGAAGGCACGATCGACCAAGGCATCGACTTCGTTTTCGCGCGGCCGCAGGTTTTGGACCTCGATCGGTCCAAGTTGCTCGGCATGTTTGCGAGCGCGGCGCAGATCGGAGCGGCGGCGCGGCGAGATTTGTGCTTCGGGCGTGGCCCAGGCGGCATCGAGCGGAATCCAGGGCGTGCTGGCCTGGGGGCCGACGCGCAGCCAACCGCGGCCGGCCGAGGCTTGCTCGATGGCCGAGCGCGTCGCAGTGTCGCCAAAGACGCGGCCCAAAACCAGCGGCCGCCCGCGACTCACAACCTCGCTGGCCAGCTCGGCCAGCGCCGCGGGACTGCTCGCCGCGAATTCGGCCGGCTCAAACAGTCGGTGGTAATTGAGCGCGTGCCAACGCCCGCCCAACGGACTCGGCACGCGAACGAGCGGCGCCGCCGCCGTCAACCGCCCGCCCTGTTGCGCGAGCACGATCTCCAATTCGCCGTCCGCCGCAAACGTGGCCGCGGCGACGGAGATCCAATCGAAGGTCTCCATCGGCGTGGCCACGGCTTCATCCAGCTCTTGCCAAGCCGATCGCCAGCGCACCAATTCGTGCGGATCGCACACGGTCGAAAACCGAGTGCGATCGGCGGCGGGCGGGGCAGAAAAAATCGGTTCGATGTCGACTACGGTGGCCATGCTGAAAGGATAGTTCAGCGGCTGCACGGACGACCTAGCCCGGATCATTCACCAGCCCAGGTAGTATGCCTCCCGCGGCGGTCATACACTAACCCGAAGCGCAAGCGAGGTAAGTTCATTGACGGGCCTCGCTTGCGCTTCGGGTTGGTGTGGGCTGATGAATAATTCGGGCTAGGAAGGCTATCCTACGTGTGTCGTCGCCAGAGGGCGGTGGTGGTGGTGCGATGCCGGCGCGATTATGCTGACTATTCCGATCATGACCTTGAAACCGATGAGTTTTTTCCGATGAACGACGGTGTTTCCACCGGCCCAGTGCCCGATTTCACGCGGGGCGACGGTCTGCTGCCGGCCATCGCCCAAGACGCCGAGACGGGCGAAGTGCTGATGCTTGCCTACATGAGCGCCGAAAGCTTCGCCGAGACGGTGGCCACGGGCCGGGCGGTGTATTACAGCCGCAGCCGAGGCCGGCTGTGGCGAAAAGGAGAAGAGAGCGGCCACTTCCAGTTTGTCCGCTCGATCTTCGTCGATTGCGACGGCGACACCATCTTGCTGCGCGTGCGGCAAGAGGGCGGAGCCGCCTGCCACGAGGGATATCGAAGCTGCTTCTTTCGCCAGGCCACGGCGGAGGGGTTTCAGGTGGTCGGCGAGCGAATGTTCGATCCGGCCACGGTCTACGGGAAGCGGAGCCAGTGAGTATCGTAGGATGGCCTTCCACGCCGTCCCGGGCCGGCGACGGAATGATGCGACGGCCTGGAAGGCCATCCTACGACGCGCAAAGCATGTCGCTCGTTCGATGCGCACGGCCGTGCGCATCGCCCCCCATTTGGCGGCTGGTTCGCCCTTGACGCGCCGGTGGCGAATCTTTACCGTTCGCCCGTCTCATCAGGCACTCTTTAGGGCCTCTACCAAGCCGGGGCGGTTTAGGCGATTTTCGCGAAATCAAAACAGGTCACGGATGACGCTATCACCCTCGAACGATGCGGCGCCCTCGGGCGTGCCGCTGATCGACATGGGCCGCCAATACGCGGCCCTCGAACAGGAACTCACCGCCGCCGTGCTGCGGGTCTGCCAGTCGGGCCGGTTCGTATTGGGGCCCGATTGCCAGCAGCTCGAAAAATCGCTGGCCGCCTATTGCCAGGCCAAACATGCCATTGCCTGCGCCTCGGGCAGCGATGCCCTGCTGCTGGCCTTGATGGCGTGCGGCGTGGGGCCGGGCGATGAGGTGCTCGTGCCCAGCTTCACGTTTTTCGCCACTGCTTCGGCGGTTGCCCGGCTGGGCGCCAAGCCGGTGTTTGTCGAGATCGAGCCGGGCACTTTCAATCTCGATGTACGGAAGCTTCAGCCGTGCATTACGCCCGCCGCCAAAGCGATCATTCCGGTGCATCTCTACGGCCAATGCGCCGACATGTCGGCGGTGCTGGAGATCGCCCGCCAATACCGGCTGGCGGTCATCGAAGACGCGGCCCAGGCGATCGGCGCCGAGCTGTGCGGGCGACGCGCCGGCACAATGGGCGACATCGGCTGCTTCAGTTTCTACCCGACCAAGAATCTGGGCGGGTTTGGCGACGGCGGCTTGCTGACGACCGACCGCGACGACCTGGCCGAGCGGCTGCGGCTGTTGCGAGTACACGGCATGGAGCCGCGGTATTACCACCGGGTGATGGGCATCAACAGCCGCCTGGACAGTCTGCAAGCCGCGGTGCTCAACGTCAAGCTGCCGCATCTCGATCGCTGGACAGCGCAGCGGCAAGCGTGCGCCCGACGTTATACCCAGCTTTTTGGCGCCTATGGTCTCGACCGCGTGCTTACGCTGCCGTTCGAGGCCGCCGAACGCCGGCATGTCTGGAATCAATACATCGTGCGCGTGCCCGAAGGCAAGCGCGATGAGATGCGCGCCCATTTGGCGCAGCGCCACATCGGCACCGAGATCTACTACCCGGTTCCGTTGCACTTGCAAGAGTGTTTTGCCTATCTGGGTTATGGCAAGGGCAGCCTGCCGGAGACCGAGCGCGCGGCCGCCGAGACCTTGGCCCTGCCGATCTTCGCCGAGTTGACGGCCGACGAGCAGGAGATGGTGGTGCGCGAAATGGCCGCCTTCTTTGGTCCGCGCCACGGGCTGACCGGGCCAAAGTATCTCAAGCACGCGGCGGCGCGGCAGCCGTAGAGCGGGCCCCCCGTTTTCTCTCATCGATTATGAAATTCAAGACCGGCCTGTAGGATGACCTTCCTAGGTCGTCCAGGTGGCTTTCACCGATCACCGATGGGCGACCTAGGAAGGTCGCCCTACGGGGCCGGGGGCGGGACAAGGTCGAGTGGCGGTTCGCGGAACGGCACGCCAGTCCGTTTCCCTGCAGACGCCGTTACATGACTATCCGCGCGCGGCAAATTCCAGCACCAACCGTGCCACGTCGATGCTGTGGGCGCGGGCCAGCGCTTTCCAGCCGGGCACCGCGTTGACCTCGATCGCGTACAGTTGGCCGTCGCGGCCAGGCAGCAAATCGACGCCCGCCAGCGGAGCGCCGATCGCCTGAGCTGCGCGGTGGGCCATTTCCGCCAGCTCGGGCGTCACTTCCAACGGCTCGGCCGTGGCCCCGCGGCTGATGTTCGTGCGCCAATCGAGCGGATTGCGACGTGTCATGCCCAACACCCGATCGCCGATCACCAGCAATCGCAAGTCGCAGCCATCGTGCCGAACGAATTGCTGCAAATAAAGCACGGCGCCAAGCTGTTCGAGCATCTTGAAGGCCCGCAGCGCCAGTGCCTCGTCGATCAGCCGCGCGATGCCGCGCCCCTCGGCGCCAAACAGCGGCTTGAGCACGATATCGCCGCCCAACTGGGCGAAGCCGTCCATCGCTTCCTCGGCGGTCTGGCAAACCATCGTGCGTGGAATTCTCAAGCCCGCCGCGGCCAGTCGCGCGGACGCCAGATATTTATCGACAGCGGCCTCGACGGCCTTGGGCGGGTTGATCACGCGCACGCCCGACGCTTCGAGCCGCGCCAACAGGTCCATGCGAAACACCACCTGTTCGAGCGAACCGGGCGGCATGGTGCGCACCAGCACCGCGTCGACGTCATCGAACAAAACTGTGCCGCCAAGCGTCTCGGTAACCCCGGCCCTTGAGACCGGCGTGTTTGGGCCACCGCCGTCTGGCGTCGGGCCCCAGCTCATCAGCGGGGCCGCAAAACGTTCTCGCTCGCCCAGGCTTGACGACAATCGCGTGAACGCCACGGGCACAAGTTCATGCCGGTTGCCAGCCGCCCGCAACAGATCGCGGAAATACCAACTTTGGGGCGAGCACAAAACGGCGATGCGCATGAATCATTCGCGATCGGGCAAGAGCAGCGGCGGGCCGGTCAAGCTCCGCGAATTCGCTTGCAAAAACTGCACAAGATCGCGATCGGTCGCCTGCATCGCCTCCTGCGTGACCGCCCCAAACCGCAGCGCTGTCTGGAACAGTTCTTGGTTGGCGTCCAATCCCAGCCCCTTCACCACATTCATGATTTCGGCCACCTGCGGGTCGGCGGCCAGCCGCGCGCCGTCGTCCTTGTCTGCCTGCTTTGCGTCAAGCGCGGCGGATTTCTGCCAGATTTCTTGCCACGAATCGCCGGGCATGCGCGCAAAAAAGCGATCGTCGACGGCCACCCGATGTTTCGCCAACTCCTCGTTGAGATATGTCACGCGCGCGCCGCGAAACCCGTCTTTGGCCGCCTCGGCCAACACCTTGTCGGTTGCCTCGCGGCGGCGCTCATCGGGTTTTTGCCGCGCCGCGCCGCCGGCCTCGCCCGCCAAATCGCCCAGCACATCGCCAAGCTGGTCTTGCAATAAGCTGCCCACCAAGTCGGCCACCTTGGGGCGCTGCTGATCGCCAGCGCGCATCAGCACCCCTCCGGTGCCCTGGTAATGCGGTTGACCCAGGATCTCGAACTCCACGACGGCGACTTTCGCCGCCCATTGCCGGTCGGTCTGTGGTTGAATCTCAAACCGGTCGGAAAGATCGGCGGAGGCGCGGTCGGCATCGATGCCGCGGGCCTTAAGCTGTTGACCGATGTCCGCCATCGATAATTCTTCGGCATTATCGAGTCGTTCGTGCCAGGCCCATGCCAGCAACCGGCGAGCAGCCGCCGATTGCACATACGACTTGCGCACCTTGGCGGCCGGCAGCTCCAGCACGATGAGTTGCGATGGCTCGGGCGGCGGCATTGGGTTGTCCAATTGCGCCTCGGCTTCGCGCAAGCTGCGGTCTAAAAAGCTCGCCAACACTTTCGGCTCGGCTCGCCGCTGGCGCCATTCGGTCAGTCGCCGCCGCAGGTCTTGCCGGGCTTGTTTCCGGCGCTCGGCTTCGCCCGCGATGGCCGCGCGATAGAGTTTTGGCTGTCGCGTTTGCAGCCATTGACGCTGCACGACAAACAGCAGCTTCTCGCCCGCCGGCGGGGCGGCCTGCATGCCGAACAATCGCTCGCCTCCCACTAAGGTGACAAGATCGACCGCGCGTTGCTGCACGGGCGGAGGTCCGCGTTCGGCGGCTGTGGTAACCCCGGCGATGGCCCAGACGGCCCAGCCCAGCAAGACATAACTCAGCACGACGTGCCTCATGATCGTTAGTCTACCATCGCCAAAAGGCCCAAGGTAGCTCGGTTGCGTCTTTCGGGGGGCGGCTGGCATAATTAAAGGAACGGGCGAGGTACGGACTTGGTTCGTCAGGCAAATCCGCGGAACGGACACAGACAAGCTATGGGCGGAAGTTTTGATCCCTATCGCGAGTGGCTGGCCGTCACGACGGGCGGCGGAACGCACAATTACTACGATCTCTTGGGGCTGCGCCCCTTGGAGTCGGATCTCGGCAAAATCAACACAGCCTTTCGCCGCCAGTCCGATCGGCTGGCCCCGCACTTATCGGGCGCACAGGCGGCCGTCGCCCAGCGGCTGATGAGCGAACTGACCGAAGCGCGAATGACCCTCTCGACTCCAACCGCCAAGCGGGCCTACGACCAGTCGCTGGCCGGCGGCCAACCGGCCATGCCGCCTTCGGCATTGCCGGCAAAAAAAACTGCTCGCTGGAGCGGCACGCCGTTGCCGGCGAACGACGACTCGTTGCTGCCGCCCACAGCCACGCTGGCCACTCCCATGCCCAGCGTTACGCCGGTGGCGACGCCGCCCGCTCAGACGAGCGAGGCGGGCATCGCTTCCACGCCGACGCCCATCGCCCAGCCGGCGCCGTATGTTCCAATGCAACCGGCGTCGCCCGTTTATCCGTATCCCGCGCAGGCATATCCCGCGGCCACGTATGCGCCCAACGCCTATCCGCAAGGCTACCCGCCGACGGCCTATGCTTCGCCAGCGGCCTACCCGGCGGCGTCCGCGGCAGTCGAACCGACGCCGCAAGTGAGTACGTTTTCGGCCGCGGGCTATCGCGCCGCTCGACGACGCCGCTCGTCATCGGCGCCGTTGGCGGCGGGCGTCTTGCTGGCGGCGTTGGTGATTTTGGGCGGCGTCTATTGGAAAATCAACGCCGATAGAAGACTCGCCGCACTTGATGAGCAGCTTCGCGACCAAGCGATCGAAGCCGGCAAAAAGCAGCCGGCCACGATCCCCGCGCCCAAGCCGGAGCGCGATGCTCCGCCGCGGTCCTCCCCCACGATGTCGGCCAGCCCACCGAAAGTCGACGCGCCCACGACGACGCCCGAGCCGCGGCCCCAACCGTCCGCGCCCGAAATGTCGGCTCCCGAGCCGGCTAAGACTACCACGCCGACCGACAGCGCCCCGCCGAAATCGATGCCCGACTCTCCGCCGAAATCGGACGATTCCGCGCCCGACGCCAAGAGCAGCGCGGCCAGCCCCGAAGAGACGGCAGCCGTTTCACGCGCGTTGCGCGCGGCCCGGCTGGCGTTGGCGGCCCGCGATCTGGATGTGGCGCGCGATCAGCTCGACCAGGCGACACTCGAAGCGACGACCCCCCAGACCATGGCCGAAGTCGACCGTGTCGAGCGGCTCACTCATCATCTGGAAGGTTTTTGGGACGCCGCCCGTGGCACGCTTGGCAAGCTCCAAGCAGCCGAAGAGATTGAGATCGACGGCGAAATGGCCAGCGTGGTCGATGCGTCTGGCGATCGCTTGACACTACGGGTGGCCGGGCAGAACCGCGAATACAAGCTGGCCACACTGCCCCCCAAAGTCGCGGTGTATCTGGCCCGACGCTGGCTCGCGCCTGGGGAACCGGCATCGGATCTGGCTTTGGCCGCGTTTCAAATGGTCGATCCCAAAGGCGACCGCCAAGAGGCACGCCGGCTCTTGCAATCGGCCTCGGCGGGAGGAATCGACGTCAAGCCGCTGCTGGCCGAGCTCGACGCCGAAACGAAATAGGCGTCGGGTCGTTAGCCACGCGCGAGATCACTCGCGCTCCGCCTTTTTTTCCGTCACCCGCTCACGCAATCGTCCGCCTTGGGCAATCTTGCGCAGCGCTCGCTCGGCGTGCCGCGACAGCCGGTCGCCGTTGCCGAACTGCTGATCCTTGGCGTCCGTCCAGGCGGTCAAGGCCGCGATCGCCTTGCTGGCGGGCGGGCCGATATTGCCCAAGGCGTCGATGGCGGCGGCGATCATGTCCGCCCGGCCTTCCATCGCATCGACATCGATCAGCTCAATCAGCGCATCGACCGCCGCAACCGCCGCCGGTCCCTCGCGGCCGATCGCTTGAATCAGCGCCGGCATTTGCCTGGCGAAGCGGGTTTGAATATCTCGCGATCCCAAACACGCCACCAGCAAGGGCGCCGCGCCGGTCAATTGCGGCGAATCGATCAAGGTATTGACGATCTGATCGCGGACATTGTTGGTATCGTTGTGAATCATCTGTTCGATCACATATTTCACGTTCTCGTCGTCGGCGGCGCCGCAGACCAGCGCCGCGGCGGCCTGGGCGCGCAGCGATTCGTCTTCGTCATCGCTGGCGGCAATCAAGAATTGGATATCGCCGCGCTTTAAGCGATTGCCGTAAAATCCGGCCACCAGCGCCGACCGGACGGCCGGAGTCGAGTCTTCGAAAAGTTCCATGATTTCACGTAGCTGATCGTCGTCGCCAATGCCAATTCGCCCCAGGGCGTTGGCGGCGGCCTGATCGCTGGTATTGTTGGTCGCCGGCGCACGTTTGGCCCGGGCACGAGCTTGCGCTTGGAGCATCGCGTTGCCGGTCGCAGCCCGCCGCGCAGCAGCGATACTCTGATGGCTGGCGACTTCGATCAGTGCCGGCAAGGCTTGTCCCGCGTCTTGTCCGACCCGGCCGAGCGCATTGGCCGCGGCGGTCCGCACATCGGCGTTGGTGGATTGCAGGGCTACCATGAGCGAAGGCACGGCCGCTTTGCCCAAGCTGCCCAGCGCCGCGCACGCCGTTTGAACGATTTGAGGATTGCGCCGCGCGAGTACCTTGGCAATTTCGGCAGCGGCTTCGTCGGCGAAGCCATTCTCGCCGAAAGCCGTCAGTGCCTGGATGGCGGCCATTTCGGTTTGGGGTTCAAGGTCGTACAGGAGCTGATCGCGCCACTGCTCGAAAGTTTTTCCTCCGTAGCGCAGCTTTTGTCTCTCGATCAACGCGGGCGCCGCTTCGTTTGCTGCGGCCGGAATCGCATCGTCCGCGGAGGCGATGCAACTTAGTGGCATCAACAGGAGCCCGACCGCGCAAACCGCCTTCGGCCAACGCCCGTCGCTGAGGATCGTTCGATCTGCCGCGCGCGTGTGTTGCATCATGTTTGGGCAAAGCTGATATCAGCATCTCAGCCGGCTTCCGCGCCGGGAACCAGCCTGCGACCGCTGCCGCGAGCCTTGAGGATACTGATAATCAGCGCTGCCAGGAAGAAGGCTAGGCCACACACCAGACGATCGAGCCCCGCCACGAATGGCCGCAGCGAAAGGTACAGTTGTACTGAAGCCGCCACCAGCCAGACCGCACTAACCGCCGCCGCGACGCCGTAATAATAGCGATGTCTCAACCATCGGCCATACGCCCAGGCGACGGCGGTCCAGGCAAGCGCGTGCAGCCCGGTAAACAGCCAATCTGACGCAATCGACCAGGCGAAGTTGCCCGTCACTGCGGATACGCCGGCGGCAACGATCAGGGCCGCGGCGGCCGCGCGGATCAGATTCACCCGTTCATCGCGGAAGGCGATTCCGATGGCCAGCAAAGCCAGCGCGGCGAGCTCCAGCGGCAGCAGTTCTCGAAACCCTAGCAGCCAGTCTGCGGTTCTCGTGTCGATCGATGCAGCCCCCAACCACGCGGCGGCGGCCAGCGCGGCGGGCAACGAAGCCCGTTGGCGGAAGGCCTGCCAGACGAGCGCCGCGCCGCCAAGCATCAGCGGCCAGGCGGTGAGATGGTAGGGCCCGCGCAGCGTCAGCGTTTGGGGACCGATGACCGTCAAGCAAGCGATGGTCAACCACCATCCGGCGACCGCGGTCGGCGCACGGCGCAGCGCCGCGACGCCATAAAACACCAGGGCCGCGACGAGCGCCAGATACAGCGGCGAGCCGTGCATGGTTTGCACAAAAAGGCTTAAGAAACCGGCATAGACGTCGTCCGACGGCCGGCCAGCCTGGGCCAGCGCCACCCACGCCACTGGCGCGGCTAGCGCGCAACGCACCGCGATCTTACGTCCCGACACCAGGCCGATCTCCAGCCATAGAATGTCGAGCGCGATCAGCAGCGGCACGACAAAGTAACCGCCGAAAATCGTCCAGGCGTTGCCCACAAAATGCAGCGACAGGCAAAGATAATAAGCTCGCAACGCCACGGCGATCGCCAAAATGAAGAACAGCGTCAGCGGATACCAAGGCCAGCCCCACGGGGTGCCGTTGCCGCGCAGGTACACCGCCCCGCGGCGGATTGCCGGCAGCAGCATCAGAAAGATGGCGGCGGCCACGCTCGAAAAGCCAAACAGGCCCCACTGCAAGGCCGCGTTGTTCGGTTGCGGCACCAAGGGCGCCAGCAGAATCGGATAGACGAAAAACAGCGCCAGCAGCAGATGGTATGGTACGCGATACAGAAACGGCAGCCGCACACGCAGCACCAGAAGCAGACATTCGCTCAGCGAAGCGGCAAATATCAGTCCGCCGATCAGAAACCATGCCCCTCGCCGGGCATCTTTTACCAGGGCTTCGTCGAGCGAAACGGCGATCGCCAAAAACATCAAGAGCACAAGCAACACCAGGGTGCGAATATCCTCCCAGACGCGCCCCAGGCGAATCAACACGCCGGCGGCGACCGCGGCCAGCAATGCATAGCCGGCCAGGCCGCCGATCAAGGCCCAGGTTTCAAACATCTCGCCGCCGCTGTCGAACGAAACGCGCAAGCCCGAAAACACCAGCCATGCGCTGATCAAATAGAACGGATTGTTCGTGTAGAGCAGTCGCGCCAAGCCGCCTTGCTGTCGAAGCGGCCGACTGAGCGAATGACTCTGCGGCTGACCTGCCGCGGGGACCGAAGAAAAACCGCCCTGAGGCGACGTCGCGTCGTCCATGGTTCACGCTCCTCGATTTCGAGTAACTGGCCCACTGCGAACGCAAGCGATGGACCTAAAGAAAGGAGAAGTGACCCACCGCAGCCATCGTCATTATTCGCGGCCGCGGCAAAAAATGCAATCAACTTGCGCGCCCGACCTGGCCTGCGGGCTGTCCGTCGATGACGGGTGTGGCGGGCCGCGACTTGCGGACCGTGCTCCAAAAGAGACCGCCGCCTACCAGCAACGCGACCACAATCATTACCGTGGCAATCGCCACCTGCCCCTGCGAAGGCGCGTCGGAGTTCAGCTCTCCATAGATAAACATGAACCAGGCGACGATGAGCAGCAGCAGCACCCCCTCGACCAGCGTCACCAGCACCAGCGATGGATCGCCGAACACCAGTCCCAGCGGAACCGCCAGCAGCGCCGTCAGCAAAAACAGCGTAATCAACCGGAACTGATAAGGCCGCGGCTCTCGATCGGGCATGCCTTGATTCTAAGTCGCCCGAGCGAAAACGACTATCGCCCGCAAGCTGCTGGTGAGCAAATCATCGCAGTGGTCGACGCAGGCCAAAAGCTGTAGGGTGGGTCGAGCGCAGCGAGTCCCACCATTGCTCAGGCTAACGAGCCGTATGGGAAAGGGGATAGGGAGATAAGAGGGAGATGTGGAGATGGAAGAGAAGGCGTCGTCGGCTGCGCTCATTCGTCACTTTCTCTTTATCCCCTTATCCCCGCCATCCCCATATCTCCTCCCCAAATCGACGTGCGAAATGGGTAACGGTCGGACTCGCTGCGCTCGATCCTGCCTACAGAGATCGAACGGATGATCGCATGGCCCTTTGCTCGGCATCAGGGCGGCGGCCGAGGTGGTCGCAGCCAAAACTGTAGGCCGAGCAACCGCTCCAGCCCATTCGAGCAGCATTCAATCGCTCTCGGGCTGCAATTAGGCGAGCATGGTCGATCGGCGGCCGGTTGGTTGGCTCGAGTCGGCCTTGTTGCTCGCGGTTAATGCGTTCCACCCAATCGACTCCGGCGCTATGCCGCGCATCGGTGGCCAGCGAAACAAAATTCTCTGGCCATAAACCACCCCTCGGCGGCGGCTCGCTCAGCCGCACGGCGAGCCTGATGCCGGTGCTATGGCTGGGATCGCGAGCTAGCCGAGCCATGCTGCCCGTGACGACGCGCCGCCGCGCCGCCGAGCGTTTGTCGGCATAGCGGGCCGCGGTGGGCGGCCGCCTGGCCAGATCAGCGCGCCGCGTCGAAAAATCGACGGCCGACAGCGCGGCCGCCAACGTCGCCATCAAGATCCACAACGCCCGCCGCGACCGCTTCATGCACGCGCTCCTAAAGTCATCCTGGCAAAGTTATCGGAGCAAGCAGGCTGGGGGCATTAGGCAAACGAAGCTCGCCCCGTCGCGCCGCCTATCGCAAAAAACCGCGTCCCCCTCGCATCGCAAGCAGAAATGTTTTAACTTGCGCAATCGTTTGACTCAGTGAGGAGCAGATTGATGAAGCAACGTTTGTGGTTGGGCCTAGGTTGTGGTTGGTTGGGGGCGGCTCTGGGCGTGCTGGCGACGCATGGCGAACCGCCGCCGCGGGCCGCGGCGCAGGAACAGACGCCGCCTGGTCAATCTTCGCGGTCTAAGGCGCCGGCGACGCCGCCCGACGAGTTCACGCCCGACGAACGCGTGAACATCGCCGTCTATGAAAAGGTCAACCGCTCGGTGGTCAACATCAACACCAAGGGCGTCCGCGAGGGAGATTTCTTTTTTCTCGACACGCCGATCGAGGGCGCCGGCAGCGGATCGGTCATCGACAAGGCCGGGCATATTCTGACCAATTACCATGTCATCGAAGAAGCCACCGAGATCGAAGTCACGCTCTACGATGGCAGCTCATATCGGGCAAAGCTGGTGGGCCAAGACCCGACCAACGACTTGGCGGTGGTGCAGATCCAGGCGGCGGCCAAGTTGCTGGTGCCGGTGACGTTTGGCGATTCCTCGCGGCTGAGGGTGGGGCAGCGCGTGTTTGCCATCGGCAATCCCTTCGGCCTGGAGCGGACGCTGACCACCGGCATCATCTCGAGCCTCAACCGCCAGATTCCGGGCCGGCGCGGGCGAACGCTCAAATCGATCATTCAGACCGACGCCGCCATCAACCCCGGCAATTCGGGCGGGCCGCTGTTGGACAGCCGCGGGCGGCTGATCGGCGTCAACACCGCCATTGCCAGCCGCACCGGCCAGAACACCGGCATCGGCTTCGCCATTCCCGTGAATAACGTGACGCGCATCGTGCCGCAGCTCATCGAGAAGGGGCACGTGGTGCGGCCCGAGGTTGGCATCGCCAAGGTGTATGAAATTGACGGCGGGCTGATGATTGCCGAGCTGGTGCCCGGCGGCCCGGCCGAGCGGGCGGGCCTGCACGGGCCGAAAATGGTGGTGCAGCGGCGGCAGCGGGGCGATTTCATTTTTGAGCGGCAGACCGTCGATCGCAGCGCCGCCGACATCATTGTGGCGGTCGAAGGCACGCGCATCAGCACCGCCGACGAGTTTTTGAGCGAGATCGAAACCAAGCAGCCGGGTGACGAGATCACGGTCACCGTGATCCGCGGCGGCCGCGAGACGCCGGTCCGCGTGCGGTTGCGCGAAAGTGAAGAGTGACGTTTTCCAGGCAAAAAAATGGGGAACGAGAGATATACGATCAACCTGCCTCTGCATTTTTTTGCCTACCATTTTTCTGCCTGAGTTTCCGGCTAGAGCGCGCCGCCCCGAATTTGGAGAAAACATGTATCGAGCTGTTGATTCACATAGCCTAGTTCGGTGGTTCGCGTTGCTGGTCTTGCTGATCGCCGGCAGGCAGGCGGCCGCTGACGAGTCAAACGCGCCGCTGCGGCGATATCTGTACGTTGTCTGTCCGGGCATTCGCGATTACCTGGAGTTCGGCGGGGCGGGCATTTTGGTGTTCGACATTGACGGCGGCCATCGATTTTTGAAGCGTATCGCCACGCCGACGAGCCAAGAGACGAAGCCCGACAACATCAAGGGCGTCTGCGCCGATGCCGCCGGCGGAAAACTGTATTTCACCACTCGCTCGAAACTGTATTGCGTCGATCTGTTGAGCGAAGAGACGCTCTGGCAAACCGCCTTGCCCGACGGCACCGATCGCATGTCGATCACGCCCGACGGCAAGCTGCTCTATGTTCCCTCGTTCGAGAAAGACACCTGGAATGTGGTGAGCGCTGCCGACGGAAAGCTGCTTACCTCGATCGAGACCAAAAGCGGAGCGCATAACACGGTGGTGAGTCGCGATGGCCGGCGCATGTATTTGGGCGGGCTGCGCTCGCCCCTGCTATTTGTGGCCGATACCAAAACACACGAGGTAGTGCGGCGGGTGGGACCATTCGCCGGCGCGGTGCGGCCCTTCACCACCAATGGCGCCGGCACGCGAGCTTATGTCTGCGTCAACGACCTGCTGGGGTTTGAAATTGGCGATCTCACCGACGGGCGCAAGCTGCACCGCGTCGAGGTGCGGGGCTTCGAGCGCGGGCCGGTCAAGCGACACGGTTGCCCCAGCCACGGCATCGGCCTCACGCCCGACGAGCGCGAGGTTTGGGTGGTCGATGCGTTCAATACCCGCGTCCACGTGTTCGACAACACCGTCGATCCGCCGCGACAGCGCCAGAGCATTGTGTTGCGCGAGCAGCCAGGTTGGGTGACGTTCGGTCTGGACGGCGCCTACGCTTATCTTTCGACCGGCGAGGTGATCGACGTGGCAAGCAAACGGATCGTGGCCGCGCTGTCCGACGAGCGGGGCCAGCAGGTGCACAGCGAGAAGATGGTCGAGATCGATTTCCGCGGCAGTTCGCCCGTGGCCGCAGCAGACCAGTTCGGCGTCGGGCGAAAGGCGCCGTAGTCGCCTTTCGCTGCGGTGAAAGTTGCGCATTGTCGCCTTTCGCTCCGCGAAAGTTGCGGTCGATCAGCGATTCATCAAACTACGCTACGCTACTTTCGCGGAGCGAAAGGCGACCATGCGCGGAGCCAAAGGCGACCATGCAAAAAAAAGCACGCCGTGGGCGTGCTTTCTTTAAGTCGACGAGAACTTCGCCGTCGGGCGTTTGCCCGTGGCGAGTTACTTGTCTTCGCCTTACTTTTCTTCGCTGTCAGCCGGGGCGGCGGCATCACCATCGGCGGCGGGGGCGTCGGCGGCGTCTGCATCGGCGGGAGCGGCGGCATCGGCGTCGGCAGCTCCGTCGGCATCGCCCGGTGCGGCGGTGTCGCCTTCCGGCATCGCGTCGGTGGCGTCGGTGGCGTCGGTGGCGTCATGCGTGTCGGTATCGGTGGGCGCGGGGCCGGTCATGCCGGGTCCGCCGGCGCCGGCGCCAGCGCCCGCCGGCTTGGCCGCGGGCTTGTTCGTGTCGCAGCCGGCCACAAACAGGCCCAGGCTCAAGAGAGTGCTCAGCAGTGCAAGCTTTTTCATCGTAACACCTTTCGTAGGGTTGGCGTCTGCTCCGATCACGAGGTCAGGTCCGTCCTGCGCCGCGTCGAAACGATATTTTCACGCCCTCTAGATGCAGCGACGAGCGGATTTATTCCCGCCCCAAAACGGAATCTTGTTCAATCGTTGTGGTGCAGGCGCCCCGTATCCAAGGCAGGCCGAACGGCTCGCACACAGCGATTTAGGCGTGGGCGGGCTGCGGCTTGGCGGCCAGATTGCGAACGGCTGGCTCGCAGCTTTTGCCATTGAACCGGTGGGTGCGGTTGCGGCCGGCCTTCTTGGCCGAATAAAGGGCTTCGTCGGCCCGCTGCACGAGATCGGCGGCTTGCTTGCCCGCCGTGGCGGCTTCGGCCACGCCCAGGCTGGCGGTGACCTGCAGGTCGGTGCCCTCGAAGGGAAAGCGGCCCGCCGCGATGGCTTGCCGCACGCGCTCGGCCAATCCGGTGGCTTCGGCCGCCTTGGTGCGCGGGGCGATGACGGCAAACTCCTCTCCGCCAAAGCGAGCCACGAAGCCAGCCTCCTTCACCGTCTCGCGTAGAATGCGCCCCACGCCGCGAAGCACTTCGTCGCCCGCCTGGTGGCCGTGCGTGTCGTTAAACTTCTTGAAGTGATCGACGTCGAGCAACACCAGCGAAATATGGTCGCCGCCGCTCACAAACTCGGCGAAACGGCGATTCAGCTCTTCGTCGAGCGCGCGCCGGTTGGCCACGCCCGTCAGCCCGTCGGTGCGGGCCTCGGTCATCCGGGCTTCGAGCTGCCGGCCATGCTCGTCGAGCCGCGAGCGCGTCGAGGCCAGCTCGGCGTGCAACCGCTCGTTGGCTTGCAGCAGTTGCGTGGCGGCCTCGAGCACCGACGCGCCCGAGGCTTTGCTGCCCGGCGCCGACAGGCTGTTCAGTTTGCGATTGATCGAGTCGACGCGCGACGTGTGTTCTTCGACTTCGCGGCTGGTGGCGTCGGCCAGATCGTGCAACCGGCTCAGCATGTTCTGCATTTTCGGCGAAGGTGGCGGCGCGGCCGGTTCGGCCGCCGCCGGCTCGGCGGGCGGCGTCGCACTCTTCGGCTTTTCTTCCTCGGGCGTTTCTTGAACGCCGCGCGTATACCAACCTGCCGCGATGCCGCCCAACAGAAACGGAATGGCGGTGGCGCACACGGCCACAATCAAAATGGGGTCGAACGAGGCAGTCATCCTGGTGGTTGATCCAGAAAGCGCGCGTCTACTACGCATGGCGATCGGCGCCCACGGCGGGCATCGAACGCATCAAGTGTAGCTTGCCCGGCGATGCGTGGCCGATTGTCGAAAGGCTGATTTCCATAATATCGCGCGGAACGGTTGTATCGGTTGCGCAGGGCTTGAAGGGCGGTTGCCAGAAGGAGGAGACGCGGAGACGCGGAGGCGGGGTAATGTAGGGCGGGCCGAGCGCAGCGAGTCTCCATAGGCACCAAGTTAAGGTGGTTTCACCGCAAAGCGTCTGATAGGGGTAGGGAGAGCCGATTGAGTTCGGCTCCCCCTCCCTCCGAACCGTACGGGCGGTTTTCCCGCATACGGCTCACCAGTCAGGAGTTTCCTAGGGATTGGACGAAACGAATGTGGGCTGCATTCAGGCTCACGAA